>CAMCNQ010000121.1 GCA_945875955.1 Limnohabitans sp. Rim8
TACCGCTGTACAGCGAAAAGGCAGCGTTCAACGCACGAAACCTGGCGGTTTCGAAGATGACACAGTAGGGGCTCTGAACGTTGGACGCTCGCTGGCAATGGCATGATGGTGTCTCCAAATTTTTTTATTTCACACTCGCTGAATGCGCCTGAATCAGCACACAGTCTATTTTTTGTCGGACGAGGAATCAATCTCGATTCAACGATCGATCAATAAATCACCGACTGTCAGCAGTGCCCCGAGGTTCACATCCCGTGGTTCAAAGGCAGTTACCTTGGCCATCGGCGCCCAAAGAAAACGTGCATTTTTGTTTAACACCTGCCTTTTCCCGCCCCGGCTTCTCACGCATGGGATGGTTGCAAGCGGTGGGTTTTTTCTTTGAGCCCTTCGCGCAGTCGGTGAACACGCAAAAGCCTTTTTCAAACAGTGGTTTTGGCTGGCATGAAGCGCATGGTCGGTCGCGATGCCGCTTCGCAAACAGGCGCAGCATCATTGGCGTCATTCATGCGCCCTTAGCCCTAAAGCTGACAGGGTGTGACCAGGTCCGCGGAAAAGACATTGGCGTTCAATCCCAAGGCAATAAGCCTATGCGCCCAATGAGGGGCACCAGCAAACCCCTCCATGGCTACCGAGCAACCGACGGGCAATTGCACTCACCAAGGCAGGAACCTAAGGCAACTCAGTTGCCGATTGGTTGCAAGTTTGCCTGGTGCGTCCACAGCATTGACTTGGATCTCAGGCTTTGCCTGATCTGCGCCAACTCCTGTAACATGGTTTACAGACTTTTCCTTCAAAGATTTCAGACTGACTTCCAAAACCAATCTTGGCACTTGTGCTGTTCATGGAAAGCGTGGAGTCCCTTTTTTTTCGGTTTATTGGGGTTGTTTCGAACATGGTCAAGCTCAAAATTTGTAGGATTTCATGAACTCTATTGGACAAATGCAAGCGCTTCTTGGCGGTAGCGATCAGCAAGTCAGCAGAGACCGCGATTTGGCTTTGCGTCTTGCGTTCGGCTTAAATCTGCCAAGGCCGAGTGGCGTTCGCACAGGCCAAGCTGTTGCGCAAGATGGCCTTGCAAACCAAGACCATGTGATATGGCCGTTTGGCTTGGGCGCGCTGCTTGAGCTCTGTATCGCGCAGGGACTTGCCGTCTGTCAGTTGCGCAAAAGACCATAAGTCTAGGAATCGACTTTCAAATCGAAACCAGACTGTGATGACAGAGAACCAAGTTCAATCATTGACCAACGACGTCCCGATGGGAAAACCTTGGGACACGACTGACCGACCATGCATCCAATCCCAGCACAGCCGGAAAACCCGTTGACCGATTTGGTGAGCGCGCGTGAGGCGTGTGAAATCCTGAAGATCAAGGTCGCAACGCTTTATACCTATGTCAGCCGCGGTCTGCTGCATGCGGTGACCCAACCAGGCAAGAAGGCCAGCTGTTACCAACGTGAGGAAGTGGAGCGCTTGCGTGCGCGCAGCGACGCGCGCATGGGGCATGGCCCAGTGGCAGCCACCGCCATGCGTTGGGGACAGCCGATCGTCGCCACCAGCATCACCGAGATCACGCCGGACGGCCCTCGCTACCGGGGACATCTGGCCACCGATCTGGTGCAGCATCCGGGGCAGTTCGAAAGCGTTGCCGAGCTTTTGTGGTCTGGCGTGCTGCCGGAAGAAGGCCACAACTGGCCAGCCACGCCAATGCGCGCGAACATCAATCGTGCGCTGACCGGAATGGGCATCGAGGTCAACCCGAATATCCGGATGATGCGTGCGTTTGCTGTAGCTGCCATTGCCCTTGGAGGAGGCACCTTGGACGAGGAAGTTCGAACCGGATCGATCACACAGTATTCAAGAGAGATTCTCTTTGCGTTCAGCGGATGTTGCGGGCTGTTGGGCCCGGCAGGGCGATTTGTTGCGCCCAGCGGTGATAAATCAGTGGCGGAACATATTTTGAAGTCGCTCGGCGTTGATGCAGCGCCAGAGTTGGTGCATGCGGTCAATGCGGCATTGATTGTGGGAGCGGATCATGAACTGGCGTCGCCGACCTTTGCCGCACGAATTGCCGCATCTTCGGGTGCCGGATTGCATGCCTGTGTTGTGGCTGCATTGGCAACCCACACTGGCGGCCTGCTCGCTGGCGGATGCGACAAGGCAGAAGATCTGATGCGCGGGCTGCGCTCGGCTGCACAACTCAAGGCGAGGGTCGCAGAGGCGCAGAAAAGCGGGGCCCTATTGCCGGGTTTTTCGATTCAACTTTACCCACGAGGGGATCCACGCGCCCGTTTGCTGATCGAGCTTGCCAAGAAAAATGCAAGAAGTTCACGACAGAATGAACTGATTTTTCAGTTTCTGGAAGAAGTTGAAACGCAACTCGGCGTTCAACCCAATATCGAGGCTGGCCTGGTTGCGCTGTGCATAAGCTGGAGACTGCCGCGTCGAACGGCCAGCGCGATCTGGGGCATAAGTCGGTCCGCCGGATGGATCGCCCACACCCTTGAACAAAGACTTGCTGGATTTGCCTTACGCCCACGGGGCCAGTTTCAGCCGTTGTTTCGATGACGGCATAGGCTCAAGTCTTTTGGTGCGACACCCGGTAAGAAATCCGTGCCCCGCGAAAGCTGTCATCACCTTGCATTGCATTACCGTCTCTTGACAGAGCGGCACGCCGAGTACGCCCAGTCGCCGGTAGCTCTCATGCGCGTCGGCCCAAAGCCAGGCTCAGGTCTGCGCCCATAAGCGGTCTCCGAATTTGGGTCAGGTGTTGAGGTGGGCCGCTGTCCAGAGAAAAGGGTTACCAATGACTGAATCTAAATAAGCGCTGGCGAGCCAGTTCCTAATTATCTTAAAAGACCGCCACCCTAAGGCCAGGAACGGAAATTGGAGGCCGCAGCTGAATTTCCGGCGCGCTTGAGCAATAATACTTAGAGAACGAAGTAAATCATCAAAATCCCAGCTTTCCTTTTTTAAAGCATCGCCCCACCATGATCACACACGAAGACAACGAACTGCTGTGCCGCGTCGAAAACGACGCGCCCATGGGCCGGCTGATGCGCCAGCATTGGGTGCCCATTTGCCTGATTGAAGAAGTCACCGAGCCCGATGGCGACCCTGTGGCAGCGCAGGTGCTGGGTGTCAAGCTGGTGGTCTTTCGCGACAGCGAGGGCCAAGTTGGGGTGATGGACGAGGCCTGCCCGCACCGCGGCGTCTCGCTGCTTTATGGCCGCAATGAAGAAGGCGGCCTGCGCTGCCTGTATCACGGCTGGAAGATGGACGTGCGCGGCAAAGTCATGGAGATGGTGTCTGAGCCAGCCTCCAGCGGCTTCATGGACAAGGTGCAGCACCGGGCCTATCCGGTCCAAGAATGGGGCGGCGTGGTCTGGGCCTGGCTGGGCCCGGCTGACGCCGTGCCCGAGTTTGTGCCGCCGCGCTGGGCGCCCACGGCCGATGTGCGGGTCTCGCTGGTCAAGGTGCTGGTGCCGGCCAACTGGGCGCAAACTCTCGAAGGGGCCATTGACTCGGCCCACAGCTCCAGCCTGCACAGCTCAGACATGGTGCCTGCCCGCGTGCAAGGTGCCGAGGCCACCGCCTCCAACTGGCTGCGCCCCTCCACCGACAAAGCCCCGCGCATGCAGGTGCAGCGCGCAGGCTATGGCTTTCGCTACGCGGCCATTCGCCGGCCGCTGATGAACGCGCAAACCCATGACTACGTGCGCTCCACCGTGTTTGTGGCGCCCTGGACGGTGCTGATCCCGCCCAACAACCTCTACAACGTGGCCAACATGAACGTGCCGGCCGACGACACCCACACCAACTTTTATTTCATCGCCTGGGGCGACCCGGCGCAAACGCCGGAAACTGAAACTTGGCGCAAGTTCTTGGGCCAAACCGTGGGCGTGGACCTGGACGAGCGCTATCGCCCCAAGCGCAACCACGACAACCGCTTTTGGCAAAACCGCCAGGCCATGAAGGCGGGCAACTTCACCGGCATCACGGGCTTTCCCAACCAAGACATTGCCATGTGGGTGACCATGGGGCCGATCGCCGACCGCACCAAAGACAGGCTGGGCGCCAGCGACATGGCGGTGGTGGAGTTCCGCAAGCAAATGGTGGAAGCCGTGCACGCCGTGGCCCAGGGCGCCCACGCCATTGGCACGGGCGAGCACGCCATTCCTGCCGAGGTGTGCGCCTTTCAAAGCGTGATCCCCAAAACCCAAGATTGGCGCGAATTTGCCACTGCGCCTGTGAATGCCAGCAGCCAGGCGCAAGCCGGCACCGACAACAACTACGCCGTGAAGGCTTAAATACCATGAACCCCCTAAGACTGTCAGTGGCCATGGGCGACTACGACCGCAACCGCGCCTTGTTTGACGGCCGCACCCAGATCGACGGGTGCGATCCGGTCTACATGCTGCTCAGCCCCGAGGAAATGTTTTTTCGCGCCATGCGCAGCCAGGACTTTGACATCACCGAGCTGTCGTTTTCAAGCTACCTGGTCAAGCACTCGCGCGGCGACTGCCCCTACATTGCCGTGCCGGTGTTTCTCTCGCGGGCGTTCAGGCACACCTCGATTTACGTGCGCAAAGACCGCATCCAGCGGCCCGAAGATTTGCGGGGCAAGCGCATAGGCATCCCCGAGTACCAGCTCACCGCCATTGTGTGGGCCCGCTCCATCTTGCAAGACGACCACGGCATTGCGCCAGAAGACGTGACCTGGGTGCGCGGCGGCATAGACACGCCTGGTCGGCCTGAAAAAATCAAACTGCAGTTGCCACCGGGCGTCAAAATCGAGGACGCGCCCGAAGGCAAAACCATCTCCGACCTGCTCAACGAAGGTGAGATAGACGGCTTCATTGCCCCCCGCCCGCCCAGCGGCGCGGCCCTGCAGAACCCCAATGTGGGCTGGCTGTTTGACGACCCCACGGCCGTGGCCAAGGACTACTACAAGCGCACAGGCATCTTCCCCATCATGCATGTGGTGGGCATACGCAAAGAGTTGGCCGAGCAGCACCGCTGGCTGCCTGGGGCCGTGCTCAAGGCCTTTGGCGAATCCAAAACCCGGGCCCTGGACCTGCTGGCCGACACCTCGGCCACCAAGGTCACCCTGCCTTTTGTGGAGGAGCAACTCAAGGCCGCCAGAGAAACCCTGGGCGCAGACTTTTGGTCTTACGGCGTGGGGCCTAATCGCCGCACGCTGGAAGCCTTCAGCCGCCACCACTTTGGCCAGGGCCTGTCGTCGCGCCAGGTGCCGGTGGACGAGATGTTTCACCCTTCTGCTTACGAGTCGTACAGCATTTAACCTAAACCCGGCTTTGGCCGCTTGCTTGCGATTCAAACACTTGATGAATCAAACACTTGCGCCCAGGGCGGTCTGCACCTCATGGGTCAAGCGCTGCACGGCCGCAGGTCTGCCGCTTCAGGCCTCTGGCGTTGTTGCTCGCACCCCCCGGACAGGCAGTCCGGGGGGCACTCGCGCCTAGCCAGAGACCTGCTTCGTCAGCCCCTCGGCCGTGCCCAACTGCCAGATTTAGGTTTAAGGGGGCGATGCCAGCAAGTGGCGCCGCCTTGGCCACGCGCCTTGGCCGGCAGGCCAGCGCCTACAAGAGTCGGGTACGGGCGATCAAGCTGGGCGCTGCACGCGGCGAGTCTTCTGAGGCTAAGCCGCATCTTCAGCGGCCAAATTCTCAATCACCGCCAACAGCGATTGGCGCATCAAAGCCACGGTCTCGTCAGGCAGGCCGCGCACGCTCAGGCGGTTGACTTCTTCGGCCAGGGGCACCAGCTTGTCCTGCAACGCCCGGCCAGCAGGGGTGAGGAAGACGTGAATGTTTTTGCGGTTGCCATCGAGTTGGCGGCGCACAATCAGGCCCATCTGTTCCATGGCCTTGACGGCGCTGAAGGTGGTGGGCTCCATCACCCCGGCCAGGTCGCTGAGCTCTTTTTGCGTGAGCCCATCGCGCACCCACAAAATGCGCAAAAAAGTCCAGTGTCCAAAAGACACGTCAAAGGCGGCCAGGCGCTGCTGCAGCGCCCGCTGCTGAATGCGGGCCACGTCACGAATCAGGTGAGCCAGTCTGTCGTTGGGCACGGATTCGCGCCAATGCTGCAGCACATGCTGACTGTCTTCTGGGTAGGTATTCACGGGCATACATTGTCCATTTGAACTTGGTGCTTCAGCACCACCGGGGCCTGCAGGCGGTCAGAGGCCAAGATGGCCAGGCACAGCTCCATGGTGGCGCGCGACCAGGCCCCGCCGTGCACAGGTGGCTGGCCTTGCCTGGCCACCGACCAAATCTCGTCCACCACCTCGCTGCGCGGCACGGCCGGCAACACCAAGCGCTGCAGCTGCACGCCTTGCGCGTCATGCACCTCCACACCATAGGGCGTCAGCCGCAGATCGGCGCCCTCGCAGCTGACGATCACCGGGCCGAAGTGCTGAAAAGCCTGGGGAGCCAAACCCGCGTCGGCCAGATAGGTGCTGCCGCCGTAGTTGCGCTCTGCTTTTTGGCTCGCCTCTGCGGCTTCGTCCTTGCAAGCAGCGCGCTTTTGGCGGCTGGCTGAGTGGGCCCCTTGGGGCTTGCGGCCACCGAGTTCGCCCACGCTGTCCATCAGCGCGTCGCTGTCGTAAAAGCCGTAACCGTTGTAGGTGAGGTTGGCCACAGCCCCGCCTTCAAAGTCAATGAGCGCGGTGTAAGCGCCTTCAGTGGGGCGAAGCGGGTCCCAGCGGCCAGCGCGGGCGTAAACGCTGCGCGCCAAACCGCCCAACAACAGGCGGGCTACGTCCACCTGGTGCGCCGCCTGGCTGAAGACCACGCCGCCGCCTTGGGCCGTGTCCAGCTCTTCGGGCCGCCTGGGGCGGTACAAAAAGTCGGTGAAATTCATGGCATGCAAAAGCTTAGGCTGGCCGTAGCGGCCGCTTTCAATGAGCTGGCGCGCTTGCCGCACCGGCGCATTGAAGCTGTGGCTGTGGCCCACCACCAACTGGGTGCCTGCACGCTGGCAGGCCGCCATCATGCGGTCGCAGTCGGCCAGGCTCAGGGCCATGGGTTTTTCCACCAGCACATGCTTGCCATGGGCCGCTGCCAGCGCCACGTGCGAGGCGTGCATCTGGTGCGGCGTGGCCAAGTACACCCACTCCACGGAGGGGTCGGCGCACAAGGCCTCAACCGAATTGTGGGCCGTGCCAAAGTCGCGGGCAAAGGCCGTGCGCGCCGATTCACGCGGGTCAAAAGCGGCCACCAGCTGCACGCGGGCATCGCGCGCGAAGGTGGGCAGCATCAGCGTGAAGGCCCGGCCCAGGCCCATGACCCCCACGCGGATCGGATGCAGGCTTGGCATGCTCACAAATCGAGCACCAAGCGCTCGCCGCGTGCCCGCGACACGCAGACCATCACCTGGCTGGCCCGCTCTTCGGGCAGCAGCACCTGGTCGCGGTGGTCGGCCTCACCGCTGAGCAAGCCCACTTTGCACGAACCGCAGGTGCCGCTTTCGCACGAACTGGCCACCATCACCTGCGCCTGGTGCAAAACCTGCAGCATGGTTTGGCCCACGCCCACCTGCAGTCGCTGGCCGCTGTGGGCCAGCTCGATTTCAAAGCTTTGGTCATCGGCATGCATTCGGGTGTCGGCGCCAAAGCTTTCAAAGTGAATGGCGTTGTCGGGCCAGTGGCCGGTCATGTCGCGCACGGCGTCCATCAGGCCTTGGGGGCCGCAGCAGTACACATGCGCGCCGCTGACGGGTTTTTCAAACAGCTTCCACAGATCAAAGGCCTGGGCCGGATCGCCCTGGTCGTGGTGAATGCGCACCTGGCCTGCCAGTTCAGGGGCGGCCAGCTCGGCGGCAAATGCCGTGCCCTCGGCGTCCCGCGTGAAGTAGTACAGCTTGAAAGGCCGCAGGCCCTCGGCCTGCAGGCTGCGCACCATGGCCATGATGGGCGTGATGCCTATGCCTCCGGCCAGCAAAATAAAGCTGCGGGCTTTGTCGCTGAGCTCAAACAGATTGCGTGGCTCACCGACCATCAAGGTGTCGCCCTCGGCCAAGTCATCAATCAAGCTGATGGAGCCGCCCCGGCCCGCAGCGTCGCGTTTGACTGCCAGCGCGTAGTGCTCGGTGTGCTGGGCATCGCTGCACAAGGAGTACTGGCGCATGGCCCCGTTGGGCACGCGCACGGGCACATGCGCGCCGGCCGTGAAGGGCGTCAGAGGCAAGCCAGCAGGGTCGCGCAGCTCGAAGTAAAAAATGTCGCGCGCAATCTGCGCCTTGCGGCTCACGGTCAAGGGCTTGAGGCCAAGGGATTCAGGCAGGGTCATGGCAAAAATTACAAGGTGAGCATGATGGACATGCAACAGCGGACGAAGAAATTGAATGTATCATCTTAGTAGCCTAACAATATCCCTTCATATCCCTCCGGAGACTCCCCATGAAACGCAGAAATTTGGCCGTCCTGGCCCTGGCCATGTCCATCGGCGCCCTGCCCTTTGTCGCCAGCGCCCAAAGCTTTCCATCCAAGCCGGTCAAATTCATCGTGCCCTACGCGGCCGGCGGTCTGCCCGATTCGGTGGCCCGCATCGTCGCACAAAAGCTCACCGAGCGCCTGGGGCAAAGTGTGGTGGTCGACAACAAGCCGGGCGGTAACGGTGTGGTGGCTTTCCAAAACCTGATGGCTGGCGCCAACGACAACCACAGCTTCATCGTGTCCGACGGCTCCATGCTGTCCATCACCCCGCTGATCAACAAGGCCGCCACT
>CAMCNQ010000122.1 GCA_945875955.1 Limnohabitans sp. Rim8
CGCCACAGATTTCCTGAGGCTCTGCGTATCCTAGAGGTGGGTGCAGGCAATTTCTCTACGCTTTTAGCACTCGCCAAAAAGTACCCTCAAAAGCAATTTTACGGGGTCGATTTTTTTTTAAGCAACAGTGCTTTAACGCTTCTTCAAGACGTGCCACATAATCTTACCGTCATCAAACACGATGCGAGGAACTTTAACCTCTTTGCCCCCGGGTATTTTGATTTTATTTATTCGGTGGCTGTAATGGAACATATTCACGAGCTTGAGCTGCACCTTCAAGAGAGTTATCGCATTCTTAAACCAAATGGCAGATACCACTTTTGGGAGTCGCCGTTCTGGTCATCGTCATTAGGGCATCATTACTTCCCAAAACCAAGCATCATTAGTCACTACGCTCATCTGTATCTGCCTTGGGAAAAGCTATCTGCAGGCCTGACAGGAAATCACGATCACATATTCAATCGTCTTTACAAAAGGAATGGTTTGTCGCGGCTAACCCGTACGCAAACGCAGGACATATGCCACCAATCATTATTCAAAATTGAATCCTGGGAAGATGAGTTAGATGAGAATTACAATCAACAATTTGAAGATCTAGTGATGGAGAATAATATTTATAGCGTGCGACGAGAGGATCTGCGGTTTATAGGTGCCAAGGTGTGTTTGGTGAAACCAATATAGTGTACTTGGTTTAAAAGTGCGTGAGTCTCTTTATCTTAGACATTACCTACTCGTCTACCGACGTCAAATGATATGACAAATACAAAGCCCGGCCCAGCATTCGCAGCTTCCTTTGCAGATCTGAGAACAAGAATCGAAGCGAATAACAGAGATAGAAATCTATTGCTACTCGAATCGTTAACCGCTTCTGGCCTCTCTGAGATTAACGCGAAGAGGTTTATACAAAAAGGAATTCCTCAATCGATGCTTTATATGGTTGAGATAATTCCGTTATTGCATCATCTCTACCTGAGTCTTCCGGAAAATGAAACCAAATCGGTCCTTGATGTCGGTCCTCAGAATTTCGCTGGCACAGCTTTACTTGCCAACTTGCATTCGAAGGCATCGTTTAATCGACTAAAGCTCCAAGTTTCGGCAGTCGATATCGTTCGAAAATTTACTCTACTAAAACAACTGATTGCACCCGAGATAGAGTTTTTTGTTGGCAATGTTTACGACATTTATCCCAGAAAGTTTGACGTCGTAATCGCGTCACACGTCGTGGAACATGTTCCGGATCCATTGGGTTTTGTTCGCGCGCTGCAACGTATCGCGAACGACTTCGTTATAGTTTCAGCGCCATGGAAGGAAGCTCCGCTCTCGCGGTCCCATGTAAACACGTTCGACGAACGCTTAATTGAGGAGATGGGGGCATTGAATCTGAAGATCTCTGTGAACTATTGCTGGGGAAAGGCTAGAGAAGTTTGTCTCTTCCAACTTCCGCCACTAAGTCCAGTATCCCAGACGCTCCAGACTATTTGGTAGTGAAACGCCACGGAGCGATTCAGCACTGGGGAAAAATGCAATATTGGGTTGATCTTCAAGCCTCTCGTCAAGTCAAAGATCAGGCAGAGCGTTCCCTGGCCAACATGGCCCTGAAAAAATTACGCGATAACCTGGCCGATCAAACGCGCAGAGACCTGACCTTGAATTTGGTGAACAGCACCACCGCTGACAGGGCTTGGCAAACCTGGTTCTGGTTCAACCACTTCAATGTGTTTCCCCAGAAGTCGCATGTGGGTGCAGTGTTGCAGTCTTATGTTTTTGGCGCCATTGATGGGGCGCTGGACATGCGCTTCAAGGATTTGCTTCGGGCAGTTACGGCTCACCCAGCCATGCTCATGTATCTGGACAACGTCAACAACACCAAGGCCAGGGGCAATGAAAACCTGGCCCGCGAGTTGTTGGAGTTGCACACCTTGGGCGTGTCGGGGGGGTATTCACAACAAGATGTTGGTGCTGTGGCCAAGGTGCTTTCGGGTTGGACGGTTCAGCTCAACGGGCCAGTGCCTGAAATGGGGAAGACCATTTTTCGGTCGGGTCAGCACGACTCGGCTTCACATGCGGTGCTGGGCCTGAATGTGCCCAGCGGTGGCGCAGAACAGCTTACGGTTCTGCTGGACCGTTTGGCGGGTCACCCCTCCACAGCCCGACACATTGCCCGCAAGATGGGCTTGTGGTGGTTCGATGAGCCGCCAGAAGCGGCCGTTAAAGAACTGGCGCACGTGTTTGAAAGTACTTGCGGCAACCTGCAGGCACTTTGGCAAAGTGCACGCGCTTTGCACCAGCGCATGGGCTCTGCGCCCGTTTTCAAAGACCCGATGCACTATGTGCTGTCTGCAGCCCAGGCCATTTGCGGCGATGCACCTGTAGCCAACCCTCAGCCCTTGTTGCGCTGGATGCGCCTGTTGGGCCAGCCCTTGATGGCCCGCTCTACACCCGATGGTTACCCACTGAGTGGCAGCGCTTGGCTCAACCCGGGGCAACTGGCCCAGCGCATTGAATTGGCACGCGAGATGGTGGCCAACGCAGAGCGGTTGATGGCACCGGCTCCTATTTCACCGGATAGCCCGCCAGCCCGAAGACCCAGATTCAAACTGAACGACCTGAGAAGCACCCCGTGGGGCCAGCAATGGTTGCAACAGAACCCTGATATGAGAGGCATGGCGTCTGGAGAGGACCCACAGGATGCCTCAGACCTGTGGGCCTTGTATTTGGCAAGCCCGCAATTCATGTACCGCTAAGCTGCGCACGTTCTACACAAGCCCCAAATTCTTGGGCCTGCTGTCCGGGAAGATGGTCTCGAGTGCGGAGGGGCTCAGGCCATAGAGTTGGTTGAACACGCCCGCCAAAACATTCCGATAGTCGTTCAATACCGGCATGTCGCGGTTTTGGTGCAGGGTGTTGGGCTTCAAGTCGGCTTGCTCGCCAGCGATGGTGCCGCCTTGAACGGCCCCACCGGCCAGCCACATGACATTGCCATGGCCATGGTCGGTGCCGCCGCTGCCGTTTTCATGAAAGGTGCGGCCAAATTCAGACATCACCACCAGGGCTGTTTTTTTCCACTCAGGCCCCAATTCGTCGGCAAAGCTTTGAATGCCCTGACCCAGGGCTGCCAGGCGGTTGGCCAGCATGCCTTGCGCATGGCCTTGTCCGGCGTGGGTGTCCCAGCCGCCAATGTCCATGAAGGCGATGGACAGTGATTTGCGCTCGCGCATGAAGCGGGCCACCCTTTGCGCTTGTTGCGCAAAGCCAGCGGCGGGTAGGGCGCCTCGGGCGCTGTAGTCCATTTCTTTCATTAACTCTGCGCTCAATGCTTGCCGCAGACCCAAACCTTCGGTGAGCATGGATTCCAGCCGATGGCCGGCATACAGGGCTTGGACCTGATGCAAATAGGCTTGGGCGTTTTTCCTGCTGGCATTGACGCTCACGGGAGCATTGACCACCTTGGCCAAACCACTCAGGGCCACCGGTATGTTTTGCGTGAAACTGATGGCTTGCCCCCCGAGGACTTGCGCCAACCGATTCAAAAATCCGTCGCCCACATCTGGGCGTTGGTCGGGGCGCTTGCCTGTTTCCATCCAGTCTTGGGCCTGAAAATGGCTGCGCGATACAAACGAGGTGCCGCTGAAGGGCACAAACGAGAGTTCAGAGGCCTTGAACAATTCTCCTGCTGTGTCGGCCAGCATGGGGTGCAAGGCCCAGCGGCCATCGAGCCGCATGGACCCCAAATTGGGGTCCAGGGCGTTGGGCGGCGCAATCGCTATGCGTGGGCGTGCTTCGTAGTAATAGGGGTCTGCATAGGGCACCAGGGCGCTCAGGCCGTCGTAGGCGCCGCGCAGCATCAGCACTACCAAGCGGACGTCGGTCGCGCCTTGGGGCGTGGCCCACAATTGCGTGGGTACCAAGCTGCCCGCAGCAAACAGTGAGAGTAGTTGTCGCCGGTTCATGTCAAATTCCTGTCTTCAAGGCGGTCCAGCAAATCGTTTGCAGCTGCAGTATGGGCTTGCAATGAGTCTGGGACAGCAAAGGCTCGTTGCATTTGAGGGAATTGCAGCTTGGGCATAGCCGTCTGCGCAGCATGCCAGGCAGACCAAGCTCGCCGATAAGCTGTGCGCGCAGGTGCTTCGCCGCGCTCATCGTTGTGCGTCTCTTCATGGCGGGTCAGTGAGTCTTGCAGGTCCAGCTGCAGCATCACCGGGGTGTCCAGAATCTGTAAGGCGCCAGGATCGAAGCGTCGAATTCTTTGCAGAATTTCTGCATCTGCCCCGATGCGCACACTGTCCCAAGCGCCCAGCTTTTGGTCAAAATACGCGCGGTCAAACAGTGGTGATGGAAAGCAAAGGCGCAAAGCACCATCCAGGCTGACCCAATCAAGTGGTTGAAATCGGGTGAATTGGCCATGCATGTCACAGCGCAAGGTGCGTCCCATGGTGACGGCCAGTCCAGAACCTTTGGCCTGCAGCAAGGGCTGCATTTGCTGCGCAATGCGTGTCGGAAAAGCCCAGTCGTCGGCATCGTGCACCGTGAGGTATTGACCTTTGGCCACCGTGAGCCCGACGTTTTTGGCCACATAGGGGCCGCCATTCGTGTTAAGGGCCAGCACCTTGACCCGTGCATCTCGGTGCTGCAAGTCTTGGGCGATTTGCAGGCTGTTGTCTTGGCTTAAGTCGTCGACCAAGATCAGTTCAAGGTTCTGCCAAGTTTGATCCAGGATGGACTGTGCAGCTTTGTGCAAAGTGGCAGATGCGTTGAAGACCGGCATGATCACCGATACCAATGGCCCACCTGTTTGAAGGGTGAAGTGGTGCCCAGCAGGGTTGCAAAAACGGTCAAAACGGCTGCTAGTGCCTGCATTTAAAGTGATGCTATTTTGCGCCCCGTAATAGGCCAAATATTTGTTGAAAAACCGAAGCCACAGGCTGTCTATGTCGAGGCATTCGTTGGCATACAGCAAATTGAGGGCGGGTATTTCCGGCCCTCGGGCATTTTTGAAAGCCGTCGCCAAAGCCAGGCCAGGTGACTGCACAGGTTGGCGAATGGCTTGGTAAAGGCAGTCAAACAGGCCAGGTGTAGACGTGCGCCAAGGTGCGCCATCTTCATCGGTATTGCATTTCGGTGTGGCCGTACCGTGCAGGGCGTAAGTCGTGGGCTCGGAATAACCCATTCGGCTCAGTTCTCGGTCAAGCTCTACCGCGTGGTTCAAGGCCAGCGCTGGCTGCCGCTGGGTACGGTGCATGGCATCGGCTAAGACTTGCTCAACCTCAATCGGTCTGTTTGTGATTTGGTCAGCCATTGCTTGTGCCACTCAAGGCTTTTGACGAAAGAACTTGGCATCAGAAATTAGCAAACCCTGACACCGATGCGAGAAATTTTTATTTCTAATCTATGATTATAAATTCTAAAAAAGAAAGAAATGATATGCAGGAAAAGTTCAACATCGCCGTGGTCGGCACCGGTTACGTGGGTATGTCAATGGCGGTGTTGTTGTCTCAAAATCACGCCGTTTGGGCATTGGACATTGTTGCTGCGAAAGTCAAACAGATCAACGCCAAGCATTCGCCAATTGAAGATCCGGACCTGGTTGACTACTTAGCCAACAAGCCCTTGCAGCTGCAAGCGACTTTGGATAAAACAGAGGCTTATGCGCACGCCGATTTTGTGGTGATTGCCACGCCCACCGATTACGACCCGCACACCAATTACTTCAATACCGCATCGGTAGAAGCCGTGATTCAAGACGTGTTGTCCATCAACCCTCGAGCGGTCATGGTGATCAAAAGCACGGTACCTGTCGGTTTTACCGCACAAATGAGCCAAAGGTATGGCACAGCCAACTTGTTGTTTTCTCCAGAGTTTTTACGTGAGGGCCGGGCCCTGCATGACAACCTCTACCCCAGCCGGATCGTGGTTGGCCATGCCCATGACGGAGCTGCGCAGGCCAGACGCTTTGCAGATTTGTTGCTGCAAGGCGCGATCAACAAAGACACACCCGTCATGCTCACGGGCCGAACAGAAGCAGAGGCCATCAAGCTGTTTGCCAATACCTATTTGGCCATGCGGGTGGCTTTTTTCAACGAGCTGGACAGCTATGCGGCCTCTTCAGCGCTGGACACCCGACAGATCATTGATGGTGTTTGCTTGGATCCGCGCATTGGCGCGCATTACAACAACCCGAGCTTTGGCTATGGCGGTTATTGTTTGCCCAAAGACACAAAGCAGTTGTTGGCTAACTATGCGCAAGTGCCGCAAAACCTGATCCGTGCCATCGTGGATTCGAACAGCAGTCGCAAGGATTTTGTTGCGTTTGACATCATTAAGCGACAGCCCAAGGTGGTGGGCATCTACCGCTTGATCATGAAGGCGGGAAGTGACAATTTTCGGGCTAGCAGCGTGCAAGGCATCATGAAGCGACTGAAGGCCAAAGGGATAGAAGTGATTGTGTTTGAGCCCGCCTTGACGGAGCCCGATTTCTTCAAATCTGAGGTGGTCCAGGATTTGGAGATCTTCAAGGCCCGCGCAGATCTGATTGTGACCAATCGTTTGTCAACCGATCTGGACAGCGTCAAAGACAAGGTTTACACGCGCGATTTATTTGGGCAGGATTGATGCACCCATTGATGATGACACTCGGATTCGTCGTGCTTTGGCTACCCGCAGTGGCACGCCTTGTTTTTGTTTTTGTTTGGCTTTGCCATGGCCTTGCTGCCCGGCTTCGAGTTCCGTTATCAAATGCCACCGTGGGTGATCAAGGCGTCTGCTGTCGCCATGATGGTGCTCACACTGTGGGTGTACTTGGACCACCGCCAAGCTTTGAACGCATATCGAAACTTTGCCAATGACAAATCCAAGGAGGCCCTGATTGCTGCCAATGAACACGTGTGGTGGAACCGGATTTTGTTGAACAGCATCTTCATGATCAACACCCCCGTGAGCGACCAAACACTGGCTGCGCTTCGACCGATTGCCTTGGAAAACGCCAATATTTACTCGCAAACGCTTTTCCCCAACTTGCCATTGCTCAAGGTCATGGTGCTCGATGGCAAAACCGACATCGCCAATCAGTTGGCTTGGCGCATTTGCCGAAATTTCCCCGCCGATTTGTGGCCGGCCATTGCCAAGCACATGGCCCATGAAGCCGAACCCCGCTATCGCGAGTGGATAGCGCAAGCGCCCCCCATGGAGAACTGCAAAGACTGAAGGGACGGTGCAGTTTCAGCGCACCAGGCAGGGCTTCTTGGGGTCAAACTTCCAGCCGGGCATCAGGTATTGCATGGCCACGGCGTCGTCGCGCGCGCCCAAGCCGTGTTGCAAGTACAACTGGTGCGCGGCTTCGACCTGGTCCATGTCGATCTCAATGCCCAACCCTGGGCGTTGGGGCAATTCAATCTGCCCGCCTTCAATGCGCAGGGGCTCGCGCGTCAAGCGCTGGCCTTCTTGCCAAATCCAGTGGGTGTCGATGGCCGTCACTTGACCGGGTGCAGCGGCAGCCACATGGGTGAACATGGCCAGAGACACATCGAAATGGTTGTTCGAATGCGATCCCCAGGTCAGGCCCCAGGTCTGACAGGCCTGGGCCACCCGCACCGAGCCTTGCATGGTCCAAAAATGGGGGTCGGCCAAGGGAATATCGACAGACTGCAACTGAATGGCATGGGCCATTTCGCGCCAGTCGGTGGCCACCATGTTGGTGGCGGTGCGCAAGCCCGTGGCACGGCGAAACTCGGCCAGCACCTCACGGCCTGAAAACACCCCCTCCGCGCCGCAAGGGTCTTCGGCATAGGCCAGCTCACGGTGGCGGTCGCGGCACAGGGCAATCGCGTCTTTGAGCAACCACCCCCCATTGGGGTCGAGCGTGATGCGCGCCTTGGGAAAGCGCTCGTGTAGGGCCACGATGGCTTCCATCTCCGCCTCGCCGCTGAGCACGCCGCCCTTGAGTTTGAAGTCTTCAAAACCGTAACGCGCTTGCGCAGCCTCGGCCAAGCGCACCATGGCCTCGGGGGTGAGGGTTTCTTCGTGGCGCAAGCGCTGCCAGTCGTTGTCGGCTTCGGGCTCGCTGCGGGAGGGCATGTCGGTCTTTTGGCGGTCCCCCAGATAAAACAAATAACCCAGCACTTGCACCCGATCGCGCTGCTGCCCATCTCCCAGCAGGGCAGCCACTGGCACGCCCAGAAACTGGCCCAGCAAGTCCAGCAAGGCACTTTCAACCGCCGTCACGGCGTGGATGGCCACCCGCAGGTCAAAGGTTTGATTCCCGCGCCCGCCCTGGTCCAAGCTGGCAAAGCGTTCGCGCAACCGGTTGAGCAAGCGGTTCCAGTCGCCAATGGCACCGCCCTCGATCAGACCACGCGCGGCTTCCAAGGTGTGGCGGATCTTTTCGCCGCCTGGCACCTCGCCCACACCGGTGCGTCCCGCGCTGTCGGTCAAGATCACCAAATTGCGGGTGAAAAATGGGCCGTGCGCACCGCTCAAGTTGAGCAACATGCCGTCATGGCCGGCCACAGGAACGACGCGCATCTGCGTGACCACAGGCGTGCCTGCTGTGGACGGCGTGTGGGAAGGGCTGGCCAGGGGAGAGAGGGGTGTGGGTGGGTTAGACATCGTACAAGTAGGTCGGTTCAGTTTGTTTTGGGGGCTTCGCTGGTTTGGGTTTTGCGCAAGCGCTCTCGGCTGTTGCTCAAATGGGTGCGCAT
>CAMCNQ010000123.1 GCA_945875955.1 Limnohabitans sp. Rim8
CCGAATTCTTGCAAACCAAAGGTGCTGTGGACATGATTTGCGACCGCCGTGAGTTGCGCAAAACCATCGCCAGCAGCTTGGCCATGTTGCAGCGCCAGCCGGCCGACGCGGTCAGTTAAAGCCCCTTGGCCCGCCCCATGACAAAGGCCCTCTGACGAGGGCCTTTGTCATGGGGTCGCCCGATTTCAGCGCATCCAGGCCATTTGCCAACCGGACAGCAGCATGCCCAGCATTTGCAGGGCCAACAGCAGCACCAAGGCTGAAAGGTCAACCCCGCCGATGGTGGGCACCCACCGCTGGAAAGGCCGAATGAAGGGCTCGCACAAGCGGTTGGTCAGTGCGTGCATGACCGAGCCGGGATTGACCCAGGACATGACGGCCATCACCAGCACCAGAGCGCTCAGCGCCGAGACCGCCAATTGGGCCAAGCCTATCAAACTGGTCAGGGGCAACCAAACCAAAGAGGCCTGTCCACTTCCCATCAACCAGAGCAAGGCGAAATGCAGCAACTTGACCAACCAAGCCCCGAGCCAACTGGACAAATCCCAGGACGTCATGGCAGGAATGACTTTGCGCAAAGGCATGATGAGCCAATCGGTCATGGCAAAAACGAAGCGGCCCAAGGGCTGATTGAAGGAGATGCGCTGCCACTGCATCAAAAACCGCAGCATGCACGTGCCCGCGACCAAGCCCGCTGCCACATCCAAGACCATACTGAGCATCTGAAAAAACATAAACAATCTCCTGCTCGTGCGATGATACCGAGATGTCTGAACCCACTGCTCCTGCCCCTTCAGCACTCACGGAATTGCCACTGTTCCCGCTGGGCACTGTCCTCTTTCCGGGTGCTTTGTTGCCCTTGCAAATCTTCGAGTTGCGTTATTTGCAAATGGTGGGTGAATGCGAACGCCAAGGCACGGGTTTTGGGGTGGTGACCCTGACCCAAGGGCGCGAGGTGCACCGCCCGGGCCAGGCCGATGAAGCGTTTGAGGCCATTGGCACGCGCGTCCAGATTGAGCGCATCGAGCGGCCACAAGCCGGTCTGGTGTTGGTGTGGTGCCGCGGTGTCGATCAGTTTCAAATCCACAGCACCCAACAACGCCCTGACGGATTGTGGCGCGGCAAAGTACAAGCATGGCCTGCACAAGCGGCCGTTCCCGTGCCAGATCACTTGCAATACCTTGCTCAGCAGATCCAATCGGCCTTGCTGACTTTGAGTGCCCAAGACAACAGCGTGGCGCTTTGGACACAACCTTGGGCTTTGGACAACTGCGCCTGGGTGGCCAACCGCTGGTGCGAACTGTTGCCCTTGCCACTGGCCATGAAATACCGTTTGTTCAGCCTGAACCAGCCTTTGATGCGGCTGGAATTGGTGGGGGACATGGTCGAAATGGCCCCTCCAGCCCAATCGGGTGGCACTGGGGCGCAGAACCCGGGCACAAACTCTTAAAATAGAAAGCTTTGCGCCCAGGCGCAGCTTCACAACCCCGGATCGGGTGGCCCGCCGCACCCGACCCCAACCGCACCACGCCATGTCTGACACGACTGCCCACGCCGCCGCGAACCCTGCCCCACAGGATGAGAACCAGCTGATCGCCGAGCGCCGCGAAAAACTCAAAGCCATGCGCCAGGCCCAAGCCGACGGCAAAGGCGTGGCCTTTCCCAACGACTTCAAGCCCGAGCACCACGCCGCCAACTTGCACCAAGCCCACGGCGAAAAAGACGCCGAAGCCTTGAACGGCGAAGGCGTGACCAAGACCACCGCCAAAGTGGCCGGCCGCATGATGCTCAAGCGCGTGATGGGCAAGGCCAGCTTTGCCACCTTGCAAGACGCCACGGGGCGCATCCAGGTGTATGTGACGCGAGACGACGTGGGCGAGGACCTGTACGCCTTGTTCAAGCATTGGGACTTGGGCGACATCGTGGGCGTTCAAGGCCACTTGTTCAAAACCCGCACAGGCGAGTTGTCGATTCACGCCACCTCGATCCGCATGCTCACCAAGAGCCTGCGCCCCATGCCCGACAAGTTCCATGGCATTGCCGACCAAGAAGTGAAGTACCGCCAGCGCTACGTTGACCTGATGACCGACGAAGCCGCCCGCAAACGCTTTGTGACCCGCAGCAAGGCCGTGAGCGGCATCCGAGAATTCATGGTCCAGCACGGCTTTTTGGAAGTCGAAACCCCCATGCTGCACCCCATTCCCGGGGGTGCCAATGCCAAGCCCTTTGTGACCCACCACAACACGCTGGAGCAAGAGATGTTCTTGCGCATCGCGCCCGAGTTGTACCTCAAGCGCCTGCTGGTGGGGGGCTTTGAACGCGTGTTCGAAATCAACCGCAACTTCCGCAACGAAGGCATCTCGGTGCGCCACAACCCCGAGTTCACCATGATGGAGTTCTACGCGGCCTACTGGAACTACCAGGACTTGATGGGCTTTACCGAAAGCCTGATTCGCGACGCGGCCATGACCGCCGTGGGCACTTTGGACTTGAGCTACAACGGCAAGCCGGTGGACCTGAACAAGCCTTTTGCCCGCATGACCATCCGTGAAGCCATCGTCAAACACACCGAAGCCGGTGACAACGTGGACAACGCCGAGTGGCTGACCAACGCCTTGAAAAAGCGAGGCATGACCGAAGAGAAAAACAAGCTGTCCACCCGCAGCTTGGCCAGCCTGCAGGTGTTTTATTTTGAAGAAATGGTGGAAGACCAGCTCTGGGAGCCGACCTTCATCATGGAGCACCCGACCGAAATCTCACCCCTGGCCCGCGCCAACGACACCCGCCCCGAAGTGACCGAGCGCTTTGAGCTTTACATCACCGGCCGCGAGTTCGGCAACGGCTTTTCCGAGTTGAACGATGCCGAAGACCAAGCGGCGCGTTTTCACGCCCAAGTGGCCGCCAAAGACGATGGCGACGACGAAGCCATGTACTACGACCACGACTTTGTGCGTGCGTTAGAGTACGGCATGCCCCCCGCAGGCGGCTGCGGCATTGGCATTGACCGCTTGATGATGCTGCTGACCGACAGCGCCAGCATCCGCGACGTGATCTTGTTCCCGGCGCTGCGGCACGTGCAGCAATAAATGCAGCTCGCACTTGCAAAAACCCGGCCAAGGCCGGGTTTTTAATGGGTCAAGCCTCTTCAGGGGCGTCGTTCGGAGGGCAAGCGAGGCGCGTCCTCCACCACCTCGCGCACCTCCACGTCGACCACTTGGTCGTCACGGGCAAATGGGGCAGCACGTGCTCTCGGGCCCTCAGAACCTTGTCTGGTTGAAGCGCGGAAACCACCTTGCCTGAAGTTTTGGCGCACGGCGCTGAACTGCTGCCAAACCATCACCACCTGCGGCTTGCGCCCCGTCAGCAACCAACGAAGCGTCGCATAGACGATGTAGCAGAGCAATCCAAATAGCAAAGCGGCCAGAAAACCCAGGCCCAAGAGGCCCATGAAGATGCGCGCAATCCAGTTCATTAAAGGGTCCTGTTCAGTTCAAGGCAGGCGATCGAGCGCCTGCATGTAGTCGGCAGAGCGCACCAATTCGCCCCAAGGGCGGGCGAGCAATCGGGGCAAGAGGTTCAAACGCCGTTCTTCGCTGATCTCGTTGGGTGTCCAGTGGCCCTTGAGTTGGGCCTCGGCCAATTGGTCCAGCACCTCGTCCAGCTCTGCGCCGTCGTTCACCGCCGAGCGGTTGCACAGCAGCGCCAGGTCGCACCCCGCTTGCAAGGCGGTGAGCACGGCTTCGGTGTAGCTCAGGGTGCGGCCATCCATCTGGCGGGCCGCAGCCATCGACAAATCGTCGGTGCAGACCACGCCTTGAAAACCCAGCTGTCCGCGCAGGATGTCTTGCAGCCACCGCGACGAAAAACCGGCTGGGCGGCTGTCAACCTTGCTGTAGACCACATGGGCGGGCATCACGGCCGTCAGCACGCTGGTGAGCCAACGGTAGGGCTGTGCGTCGTCGGCGAGGATGGTTTTGAGGTTGCGTTTGTCCACCGGCAACGCCACATGCGAGTCGGCTTGGACCGCGCCATGGCCAGGGAAATGCTTGCCACAGTTGCCCATGCGCGCTTGCAGCAGGCCTTGCATCAGGCTGCGGGCCAGCAAGCTCACCACGCGCGGATCGCGGGCAAAAGCGCGGTCGCCGATCACCCCGCTCTCGCCGTGGTCCAGATCAAGCACGGGCGTGAAGCTCCAATCCACACCACAGGCACGCAATTCGCTGGCCAACACAAAGCCAACAGAGGTGGCCGCTTCGCAGGCCTTGAGCACGCCCGAACCGGGCTGGCCTTTGTCGTCTTGCGCCCACAACTCGCCCAACGCGCGCATGGGCGGTAAATGGGTGAAACCGTCGGTGCGAAAGCGCTGCACCCGTCCGCCTTCGTGGTCCACCGCGATCAACAAGTCCTGTCGGATGCTTTTGATGTCGGCGCACAACTGGGTCACTTGGGCCCGACTTTGCCAGTTGCGGCCAAACAAAATCATGCCGCCCACCAAGGGGTGGGCCAGGCGCTGGCGGTCCACGTCGGTCAACAAGGGGCCTGCAATGTCAATGATCAGGGGAGCGTGCAGTGTCATGGGCTGTGCATCTGAAGTGGGGCGCCTGCGCGGCAAATCAAGGGTGCGGTGGGCTTTGCGTCTCAACCACGCAAAAACTGGCGGCATATTCCGACTCGTCCGTGACGGTGATGTGGGCGCTGAGGTGCTTGGCCTCAAACCATGTTTTGAGCTCCCCGTGCAGCACGATGACCGGCTGGCCGCTGGACAATTTACCCACCTCGCACAGCCGCCAGCTCATGGGCATGCGCATGCCCAAACCGATGGCCTTGCTGAAAGCTTCTTTGGCTGAAAAGCGGGTGGCCAAATAGCGCACACCCCGCTCGGGCCACCGGGCACTGCGGGATTTCCAGGTGGCCATTTCCGCCTCACTCAGCACTTTGGCGGCAAAGCGCTCGCCGTGCCGCTCCAAACTGGCCCGAATGCGGCGGATGTCACAGATGTCGGTGCCGATGCCGTAGATCATTTTTTCAGGCAAGCCAAATACGCTTGAACGGTGGCCGCATAACCCAGCTCCAGTGCATCGGCCATGAAGGCGTGGCCAATCGAAACTTCTTGCAAGCCCTTCACCGCCGCCACAAAGGCGGGCAGGTTGTCGCGGTTCAGATCGTGTCCGGCGTTCACCCCCAGGCCTGCTTGCGTGGCCGCAAGGGCTGCATCGGCGTAGCGCTGCAACTGCCCAGCGTTGGCAGGTGTGCCCCAAGTGGCGGCATAGGGCTCGGTGTACAGCTCCACCCGGTCAGCGCCCACGGCGCGGGCAGCGGGCATTTGCTCCGGGATAGCGTCCATAAACAGACTCACGCGCACACCCAGCGCCTTGCATTCGTCGATCAGGGGTTTGAGGCGCTCGGCGTCTTGCGGGAAAGTCCAACCATGGTCGCTGGTGAACTGGCCCTCGCTGTCGGGCACAAAGGTCACCTGGTGCGGTCTGACGGCACGCACATGTTCCATCAGGTTGTGAAAGGGGTTGCCCTCGATGTTGAACTCGCGATCGGGCCAGGCCTGCATCAATGCATGCAAGGGCGGCACGTCGCTGGCGCGGATGTGGCGCTCGTCTGGCCGGGGGTGGATGGTGATGCCGTTGGCACCGGCTTGCAGGCACAACTGGGCCGCTCGAAGCACGCTGGGAATGTCCAGGTGGCGTGAATTGCGCAGCAAGGCGACTTTGTTGACGTTCACCGAAAGGGCAACATGAGGGGCTAAGGCGGTCATAAGGTTTGCAAATCCAGCATCATTTGGCGCGTGTGCAGGGCACCCACGCCGCAGTGGTAATTGAGCAGCAAGCGCAAACAGCGTTGCAGCGGTCCCAGCAAATCGGCACATTCTCGCAGCAAGGCCACCAGCGGACTGGGGGCATCAATGGCCGCTTGCAGGGCCATCCATTGTGCACCGCGCAAAGCGTGGCGGCTGTGGTCTGGCACCCATTGCAAGCCTGCTTCTGGCAACAGGGTGTAGGTCTCTTCTGGCATCACCGGCTGAAGGGTCAAGGTTTGCGCGTCCAGCGCAGGCAGCAAGCCCATTTGCTTGAGCAGCAACAGCTCAAAGGCACGCAAGGCCCATTGCAAGGCGTCGGGGTCGCCGCTGGCGAGCAAACGCACAGCAGCCCCATAAACATCAAACAGCTGGGGGTGCGGATCGTCGCGTGCCGTCAGGCGCAGCAGCAGTTCATTGAGGTAATAACCCGACATCAGCGCATCGCCTGTGGGCATGACATGACCCCCTATCCACTCGGCCGACTTGAGGGTGCGGATATCGCCATCACCCCCAAAAGCCAGCGACAAGGGTTGCAGTGGCAACAAAACGGGGCGAAAGCTGGAACTGGGCCGCTTGGCCCCCTTGGCCACCAAGGCCACGCGCCCGTGATGCCGGGTAAAAACCTCCAAAATCAGACTGGTTTCGCTCCAGTCATAGCGGTGCAGCACATAGGCTGGCTCGTCGGCAATCCGCTTGGTGGCCATTGTTCGCTGTACGCTCAGGCGGCGATCACTCGTAGCCAAAGCTGCGCACGCGCGCTTCGTCATCGGCCCAACCCGACCGCACTTTGACCCACAACTCGATGAACACCTTGGCGTCCAGCAGTTTTTCCAGTTCCACGCGGGTCTCGGTGCCTATGCGTTTGAGCTTTTCGCCCTTGTCGCCAATCACCATGGCCTTGTGGCCTTCACGCTCGACCACGATGGTGGCGGCAATGCGCAGCATGCGCTTGGCGGTGCGGCCCGCCTCTTCTTCAAATTTGTCGATCACCACCGTCGAGGTGTAGGGCAACTCGTCACCGGTCAGGCGAAACAGTTTTTCCCGCACCATTTCGCTGGCGAGGAACTTTTCACTGCGGTCGGTCAATTCGTCTTCGGCATGCCACCAAGCTTGTTCGGGCAGGTACTTTTCGCAAATGTCCAGCAGGCGCACGATGTCTTTGGGCTGTTTGGCCGACATGGGCACAAACTCGGTAAAAGCATGGCGCTCTTGCATGCTTTGCAACCAAGGCGCGATGTCGCCTCGGCGGTGCACGTTGTCCAGCTTGTTGGCCACCAGCAAAACCGGAATGCCGGGCTTGAGCAGCGCCAGCACTTTGGCGTCCGCTGGGGTGAAGCTGCCCGCCTCGACCACGAACAGCACCAGGTCCACATCGCTGACGGCGCCGACCACGGTTTTGTTGAGCGATTTGTTCAGCGCAGTGCTGTGGATGGTTTGGAATCCCGGTGTGTCCACAAACACAAACTGCGACGCGCCTTGGCTGCGAATGCCGGTGATGCGGTGGCGCGTGGTCTGGGCTTTGCGCGAGGTGATGCTGATTTTTTGACCCACCAGGGCGTTGAGCAAAGTCGACTTGCCCACGTTGGGCTTGCCCACAATGGCCACCAAGCCGCAGCGTTGCCCAGCGATCTGCACGGGTGCCGGCACCACGATGGCGGGCAAATCGGCGTTTTCTGAAGCGTCGCGCGGCTGTATGGTCACACCCGCGATTTGAACCGGACGGCGCATCCCTTGCTCGTGCGCCGTGCGTTCAGCTTCGACAGGTTTTTTTTCGGTGCTCATTCGGCGCTTTCGGATTTCAGGATGTGCAGCAAAGCGGCTGCTGCTGCTTGTTCGGCGGCGCGACGCGAAGCGCCCGAGCCTTGTTGGGTTTGCCGCAGCTGGGTGACTTCACATGAAACCTCAAACAGCTGCCGATGTGCCGCCCCCGAGGTGGCGATCACGGTGTATTTGGGCACGGCCAGCTTGCGCCCTTGCAGCCACTCTTGCAGTTCGGTCTTGGGGTCTTTGCCCACCGCCTGCATGTCGGGTTTGATCTCCACATTGTCAAACAAGCGCTCCACCAAGGCCTGCGCCGCGACATAGCCCCCGTCCAGGTAAACCGCACCAATGATGGCCTCCAGAGCGTCGGCCAAAATAGAGGGCCGGTTTTGCCCGCCCGAGCGCATCTCGCCCTCCCCCAGCCGCATCACCAACGACAGGTCCAAAGTCTTGGCCAGTTGGTGCAAAGTGTCTTGTTTGACCAAGTTGGCACGCACCCGAGACAAGTCACCCTCAGGCAGACTGCCCAACTGGGCAAACAGCAGATGCGCCACCGACAAATTGAGCACCGAGTCCCCCAAAAACTCCAGCCGCTCGTTGTGGTCGGCGCTGAAACTGCGGTGTGTCACGGCCTGCTGGAGCAAACCCAATTGGCGAAAAGGGTAGCCCAGTCGGATTTGCAATTCGCTTAAAACAGGGCTTGCAAGCACGGTCGGTTCAATCAAAAGCGCCAATGCGCTTGAGGTTGCCAAAATTCATCCAAACGAAGAATGCTCGGCCCACGATGTTGGCGTCCGGCACAAATCCCCAGTAGCGCGAATCCAGCGAGTTGTCCCGGTTGTCGCCCATCATGAAATACTGGCCTTGGGGCACTTTGCACGTCACACCTTCGACGGTGTAGTTGCAGTTTTCCCGGCCCACAAAAGGGTCGGCGCCGGGCACAAAAGCCGGACGATCAAGGTCTTGGATGATCTCGTGCGGCTTGTTCCCAAAAGTTTCCTTGCTGTGCTTGAAATAGCGCATGGTCGATTCGTCAAAAAAATCGGGCAAGTCCAACGTGGGTACCACCTGGCCATTGATGGTCAAGCGC
>CAMCNQ010000124.1 GCA_945875955.1 Limnohabitans sp. Rim8
GGGGTTTTCTGTGCGCACCAACATCGTGATCGACGACAAACTCATGGCCGATGTCATGGCTTTGGGTGATTTCAAAACCAAAAGAGAAGCGGTTGAGGAGGGCTTGCGGCTGCTCAAGCGCAATAAGGCTTATGCGGCGTTACTGGCTGCGCGTGGCACCTTGTTTTGGGACGACTCTGACGAAGCCTGGGCCAAGGCGCGCGAAGAGGGGCAACATGCACAGGCTGTGCAAGAACCGGCCGCAGTCTATGCAGTCAAGCCGGCCGTTAAAAGTACAAAATCTCGACCAACTGCTGGCACCAAGCCCCGCGCAGGGGGCAAAGCAGCATGATTTTGGTGGACTCCAGTGTGCTGATCGATCACTTCCGAGGCACGCTCAACCCTCAGACCCAACAACTCAAGCGCTGGTTGTCTGGGCAAGATGGGCCGCCCGACATCGGTGTGGCCGATCTGGTTGTCTTTGAAGTGGTGCGCGGCTTTTCCACCGCCAAGGCCCAGGCCCAGGTGCGCGATCTGCTGCTGGCGATGGAGGTGGTGGAAATCGGTGGCCTCGAGAACGCCTTGGATGCGGCCACACTCTATCAACGGTTACGCCAATCTGGCCGCACGGTGCGCAGCCCCATCGACGTGCTGCTGGCCAGCTACTGCATGACGCACGGCCACACGCTGCTGCATCGCGATGCCGATTTTGAATCGCTCAAAACCCTTGGGGGACTGGACACTTGGCCACACTGAACACACCGTCGACTTGGCACACCCACTTCACCCGCCAAGCGAGTTACCACGTCTGGGCCACGCACCGGCTGCTTGAAAGCGTCTCGCGCGTGCCCGACCTCGATTACCGGCGCGATGTCGGCCTGTTTTTCAAAAGCATTCATGGCACCTTGAATCACTTGTTGGTGGCAGAGCACCTGCTGTGGTATGCGCGTTTTGCCAAAGGCGCTTCACCTGTGCTGGCCCTTGATGCCGAGGTTGAATCTCACCGCGAACGCTTGGCTCAGGCGCTCATCGAAGGAGCGGGCAACTGGTCGCCACTGATGGCCACCTGGCCCACTGAGCGATTTGACGGCCATCTGGATTACCGAACCAGCAAGGGCGTACCCCAGTCCTTGCCATTTTCAGCCACCTTGGCGCATGTCTTCAACCATGCGACGCACCACCGCGGTCAAATCACAGCGGCATTGTCTGCCATGGGCCACCCCGCACCCGAGTTGGACTGGGTCTATCACCTGCAACAGCAAGCCGCCGAGGCCAAAAAACCATGAGCACCGATCAGAACCCCGCACTGAAAGTCACCATCCAAGACCGGGTAGCCCACATCACTTTGACCCGGCCTGAGGTTCGCAATGCGTTCAACGACAAGGTGATCGCGCAGATCAAGTCGGCATTTGAGGCCGTTGGCGCAAGGCACGATGTGCGCTGCGTGGTGCTGGCCGCAGAGGGCCCCGCCTTTTGCGCGGGCGCAGACCTCAACTGGATGCGCCGCATGGCCAACTACACCCGCGATGAAAACCTGGCCGATGCGGGCGAGTTGGCCGCCATGCTGAGGGCCATTTATGAATGCCCTCATCCCACCATCGCGCGCGTGCAGGGCGATGTGTACGCGGGCGGCATGGGCCTGGTGGCGGCGTGCGACATGGCCGTCAGCGTGGACACAGCGAACTATTGCCTGAGCGAAGTCAAACTGGGCTTGATCCCGGCCACCATCAGCCCCTATGTGATCCGCGCCATGGGCACGCGTGCGGCGCACCGTTACTTTTTGACGGCCGAGCGTTTTAATGCGGCCGAGGCGCACCGCATCGGTTTGGTGCACGAGGTGGTCGCCGCAGACGCGCTGGACGCCAAAGTGGGCGCACTCGCGCAAGCCCTGGTGGGTGCCAGCCCCCACGCCGTGCGCATGGCTAAAAAGCTGGTGCAAGACGTGGCCGGGCGTGACATCGACGATGAGCTGGTGGGCATGAGCGTTGCAGCCATTGCCGACAGCCGTGCCAGCACACAAGGCAAAGAAGGCGTGCAGGCCTTTTTGCAAAAACGCCAGCCCACTTGGCTGTTGACATGAGGCCATGGGCATGAAAAAAAATACTTTGGTTGTGGCTTGGCTGTTTGCCCTGTGGCTGCCATTCGCGCACAGCTTGGCCGATGTTTTGCCCTTGGCCAAAGATCTGCACGAAGCGGTTGTCCAGGTGGATGTGCAGGTTAAAGACATGCATGGCCGAAGTGAGCAGCGCAGCATCCCGGTGACGACCTTTAAACCCGATGGCGATGGGCCGTTTCCCTTGCTGGTCTTGAACCATGGGCGGGCGGTTTCGCGTGAAAAAAGGGCCAACCCCCTTCGCTTTCGTTACGAACAGCAGGCCCGTTATTTCGTGGGCAAAGGCTTTGTGGTGATGGTGCCCACGCGGGTGGGCTATGGCCAGGCCCAAGTCGACGCGTTTGACCCCGAGTCCAGTGGCACTTGCAGTCAACCCCAAATCGAGCCCTTGAGTTTGGCCGCCTCAGACCAGGTGTTGGCGGTGGTGGCGCATGCCCGCAGCCTGCCTTTTGTGGATGCCTCGCGCTGGTGGGTGGCGGGTCAATCGGTGGGCGGTCTGATCAGCGTGGCCACGGTGTGGCGGCAACCCCCTGGCCTGCAAGGCGGTATCAATTTCTCTGGGGGCACTGGCGGCAACCCGGAGCTGCGTCCCGGGCGTCCCTGCGGCGCCACGCAAATCGCACAGCTGTGGAAAGCGCGCGCCGCACAAGCCCAAGTGCCCATGCTGTGGCTGTATTGGGAAAACGACCTGTACTGGGGCCCCGATCAACCCCGTGCATGGCACCAAGCCTGGCGCGAAGGCGGTGGCCAGGCGCAATTGAAGATGCTCGAGCCGGTGGGCAAAGACGGGCACCTTGGCTTTTCCGCTGACATGGACCACTGGACGCCGGTGTTGGACCAGTTTTTGGCGCGTTGGCAAATCACCCAATCGGCTTTGCCCGAGCAGCCACAGCCGTCGGGCTTTGCCGAGATCGGTGAGAGCGACAAAGTGCCTGTTTCAGCGGCCCAGCGGCAGGACCTGTATGCCCGGTTTTTGGCCAGCCCATTGCCACGCGCTTTTGCCATTGGACCGCAAGGTGCTGCTGGTTTTGCAACGGGCGACTGGGCCGTGGGTCGGGCTTTGGGGTTTTGCCAGTCGCGGCGCGGTGCGCGCTGCCAGCTGTATGCGGTCGACAAGCAAGTGGTATGGAGAAATTGATGTTCAAAAAAATTCTGATCGCCAACCGTGGCGAAATCGCTTGCCGTGTGGCGGCAACCGCCCGCCGCATGGGCATACAGACCGTGGCGGTTTATTCAGACGCCGATGCGGGGGCCAAGCATGTGCAGGCCTGCGACGAGGCCGTGCATGTGGGCACCAGCGCACCCAAGGACAGTTATTTGCGCTGGGAGCGCATCTTGCAGGCCGCCAAAGACACGGGGGCACAGGCGATTCATCCCGGTTATGGCTTTTTAAGCGAGAACCAAGACTTTGCCAGTGCCTGCGCAGCAGCCGGTTTGGTGTTCATTGGCCCACCGGCCTCGGCCATTTTGGCGATGGGTTTGAAGGCCGAGTCCAAGCGTTTGATGGAGACCGCCGGTGTGCCCTTGGTGCCCGGCTACCACGGGGCCGACCAAGACCCGGATTTGCTGCAACGCGAGGCCGATGCCATAGGCTACCCGGCGTTGATCAAAGCCAGCGCAGGTGGTGGGGGCAAGGGCATGCGAGTGGTGGACAGGTCCGAAGACTTTGCTGCCGCGCTGGCCTCTTGCCAACGCGAAGCGCGCAACAGTTTTGGCAGCGATGCGGTGCTGATCGAAAAATACGTGCAACGCCCGCGCCACATCGAAATCCAGGTGTTTGGCGACACCCAAGGCAACTGCGTGCATTTGTTTGAGCGCGATTGCTCGGTGCAGCGGCGTCACCAAAAAGTGTTGGAAGAAGCCCCAGCCCCCGGCATGACCGAAGCCCTGCGCGCACAAATGGGCGCCGCAGCGGTGGCGGCGGCCAAAGCGGTCAACTATGTGGGTGCGGGCACGGTGGAATTCATCGTCGAGCAAACCGCTTACGACCAAGCCGAGTCCATGAAGTTCTTTTTCATGGAGATGAACACGCGGCTGCAAGTGGAGCATCCGGTGACTGAGGCCATCACCGGCCTGGATTTGGTGGAGTGGCAACTGCGCGTGGCCAACGGCGAACCCTTGCCTTTGCAACAACACCAGATTCGCATATCGGGTCACGCCATCGAAGCGCGCATTTGCGCCGAAAACCCGGACAACAACTTCTTGCCGGCCACCGGCACCTTGCAGGTGTACAGCAAGCCCCAGGCTGTGAGCTTTCAGCGCGGAACCATTCGCGTTGACGACGGGGTGCGTGAGGGCGACAGCATCAGCCCGTTTTACGACTCCATGGTGGCCAAACTGATCGTGCATGGCGACACACGTGAACAGGCCTTGTCACGGCTGGACAGCGCCTTGGCGCAAACCCAAATCGTGGGTCTGAACACCAATGTGCAGTTCTTGCGGTATGTGGTGCGCTCTGAATCGTTTGCCAACGCCAAGCTGGACACGGCCTTGATTCAGCGCGAGTCGGCGGTGCTGTTCAATCAAGACCCGCTAGGCGTGCAAGCCGCAGCTGCCGCCGTGATCGCCAATGCGCTGCAGGCCGAAGCCGCTGCGCAAGGCGCTGACCCGTTCAGTCGCCGCGATGGTTGGCAGTCGCATGGCATCACCCAGCGCCGCTTTGAGTTGGCTTACGAAGGGCAGCCTGTGCGCGCCGAGTTGCTTTATGAACGCGAAGGCATCCTCAGCCTGCAAGTGGGCGCAGCGGCCGCAGCGCCCTTGCAATTCACCGCGTCAGATGATGGCGGTTTGTGGGTGCATTTCAACGGCGCACGTTTTCTCACAACGGTGCACGCGCAAGGCGAAGTGCGCCACGTGTTCACACCGCAAGGTGCAGCGCGCATCAGCCTGCTGGACCCCCTGGCCCATGCGGGCGAAACTGCGCAAGAAGGCGGCCGCTTGACCGCGCCCATGCCGGGCAAGGTGGTGTCGTTCGCGGTCAAAGTGGGCGACCCGGTCAAGGCCGGTCAAGCCCTGGCTGTGATGGAGGCCATGAAAATGGAGCACACCATTGCCGCGCCCCAAGACGGCACGGTGGAGGAGTTGCTTTATTCGCCGGGTGACCAAGTGGCCGAAGGCGCGGAGTTGCTCAAGCTGCGCTGAGGCGTGCGAACAATCGCCAGCAGGCTGGCTCCTACAGAAGAGGCGTGCGAACAATCGCCAGCAGGCTGGCTCCTACAAAGATGGTCAGCGAACAATCGCCAGCGGACTGGCTCCTACACATTCATGGCTCTTTTGCAGGCGCTTGCCTGCAAGCGATGGCCCCCAGCGAAGACCCACGCGACAGCCCACGCGGAAACTTGCTGAGAAAATCCCTTCATGAACATCACCATCTGTTTCACGGGCCTGTCGTCCGAGCCTTGGGTGCAAGGCCTGCAGCAGGCCTTTCCTCAAGCCACTGTGTCGTCCTGGGTGCCCGGTGCCCCGCAGGCCGACCATGCCATCGTTTGGGCTCCACCCCAGGCGTTCATTGACGAGCAGCCCGGTTTGCAAACCCTGTTCAACATCGGTGCGGGTGTCGATGCCTTGCTGCAACTGCGCTTGCCTGCCAATTTGAAGGTGGTGCGCCTGGACGATGCGGGCATGTCGGTGCAAATGGCCGAATACGTGTGCCACGCGGTGATCCGGCATTACCGCGAATTCGATGGCTACGAGGCCGACACGCAAAGCGGCAAATGGTCGTACCGCAAACCGCGCAACCGCGCCGACTTTGCCGTGGGCGTGATGGGACTGGGTGTGTTGGGCCAGCGGGTGGCCAAGGCCTTGCAAGTGTTTGATTTCCCGGTCAATGGGTACAGCCGAAGTCTCAAAAACTCAGAGGGTGTGCGCTGCTTTCATGGGGCGCAGGGCTTGCGCGAGTTTTTGGCTGCCACGCGCGTGCTGGTCAACCTGATGCCACTCACGCCCGAGACCGAAAACATCTTGAACCACGCCACGCTGTCGCAACTGCCAAAGGGTGGCTACCTCATCAACGTGGCGCGCGGCAAGCATTTGGTTGAGGATGACCTGATCGCGCTGATCGACAATGGGCATTTGGCGGGGGCCACGCTCGATGTGTTTCGCACCGAACCGCTGCCGGCCGAACACCCGTTTTGGCGGCATCCCAAGGTCACCGTCACACCCCACACTTCGGCGCGCACGTTGCGCGAAGAAAGCATTGCGCAAATTGTCGGCAAAATGCAGGCTTTGCAGCGCGGTGAGGCCATCAACGGCGTGGTTGATCCCCAGCGCGGTTATTGAGACGAAAGAGATACACCATGTCATTGCCTTCACGCGTTCAAATCATCGACGTTGGCCCCCGTGACGGCCTGCAAAACGAAAAGCAGCCCGTGCCTGCTGCCGTCAAGATCGAGCTGGTGCACCTGTTGCAAGCCGCGGGCCTGACCGAGATTGAGGTCACCAGTTTTGTGTCCCCCAAGTGGGTGCCACAAATGGCCGACAACGCCGAAGTCATGGCCGGCATCCACCGCCAAAACGGGGTGCGTTACTCGGTCCTCACGCCCAATGCGCAGGGCTATGCAGCGGCCGTCAACAGTCGGCCCGACGAGATTGTGGTGTTTGCGGCCGCCAGCCAGGCCTTCAGCCAGAAGAACATCAATTGCTCGATCGAAGAAAGCATTGAGCGTTTTGCGCCCGTGGTGCAGGCTGCTTTGGCGGCAGGTGTTGCGGTGCGCGGTGCCATGAGCTGCGCCGTGGGCTGCCCCTATGAGGGCGATGTGTCCCCAGACAGCGTGGCCCATCTGGCGGGTTTGATGCGGCAAATTGGCGTTCAGCGCGTGGACATGGCCGACACGATTGGCACGGCCACACCGGTCAAGGTGCAAAGGGCGCTGGAGGCCACGCTCAAGCATTTCGACATCGACCACGTCAGTGGCCATTTCCATGACACTTACGGCCAGGCCTTGGCCAACACCTTGGCAGCGCTGCAAATGGGGGTGTGGAATTTCCAATCCTCGGTGGCCGGGCTGGGCGGCTGTCCCTATGCCAAGGGCGCCACCGGCAATGTGGCCACCGAAGAGTTGGTCTACCTCTTGCACGGCATGGGCATTTCGACCGGCATCGACTTGGACAAGCTGATCGACGCAGGGGGCTTCATCAGCGCGCATCTGGGCCGCAAAACCCAGTCGCGGGTGGCTTCGGCCATTTTGAGCAAGCGCGGCTGAACGCGCTTTCCCCTCTTGTTTGAGGGATGTGTACCCACTGGGTTGCATGCATGGGCCCCACGCATCGGCCCCACGCCAAGGGGCCACAGGGGTTGCTATGCAGCGGCCCTTGCTCAGGCTGCCATCCTTGCCCAGAAGCCAGCGCCTGGGGTGGCTTGGTGGGCGTGAAATGTCAAAACCCCGTGGGTCTGGGTCGAAGCGTTTCCATGCAGGTTGGATTGCCGCTTTCATCGCACAATAGCCCCTCTATTGAAAACCACCAGATTGCCCGCTGCACCCAGATGAACCCTCTTGAAACCCAGACCCTGCCAGACGCGGTGCTGCGCGTGCGCGAGGCTTTGCTTGCCGCAGGCCACCGCCATGCGCCGTTGATGCTGGCCGTAGCCGCCCGCACCGCGCAAGAAGCGGCCGATGCGCTAGAAGTGCGCTTGGGGCAAATTGCCAAAAGCGTGGTGTTCAGACGCAAACAAGACGGCGTTGCCGTGTTGGTGGTCACCTCAGGCGACCGCAGGGTGGACGAAAAAAAGGTCGCGGCCTTGGTGGGCCCGGTGGGGCGGGCCGATGCCGACTTTGTCAAAGCCCAAACCGGCTTCACCATCGGCGGGGTCTCGCCGGTTGCGCATCTGAACCCTCCTGTCACGCTGCTGGACCAAGACCTGTGGCGCTTTGACCTCATTTGGGCCGCCGCAGGGCATCCGAACGCCGTGTTTCAGCTGCATGCCGATGACCTGAAGACCTTGACCCTGGCTTGCGCAGCCGATGTGGCACAGGCAGGCGCATGAACCACCGCGCCGCCTCTTTGTCGCAAAGGGCTGCGCAGGTCTTGGCCGAAGCCACGCCCCATGTGCCATCACCCTGTGTGTCTGTGTGTGTGATGGATCCGCAAAAGCAGGTTTGCGAAGGCTGTTTTCGCACGTTGGATGAAATTGCCAGCTGGAGCCGCCTGCCAGACCAGGCCAAGCGGCAAGTCTGGCAACGCATTCAAGACAAGATCTTGGAGGACGATGGTCGCTGATGGTCGCTGATGGTCGTTGATCAGGGCCTCACCTGCCGCTCAATCGCTTCGTTCCACCACGATCAGCACATTGCAGGGTGACTCTTCAACCAGAGATTTGGCGGTGAAGCCACTCCACCAGCGGCGCAGCAGGTTTTTCTCATGTTTGTGGCCGACCACAATCAGGTCGGCGCCCACCCGGGCCGCAAAATCGGTCAGTGCACGTATCACCTCGCCCTTGAGGACTTCGCCTTGCACGGCAAAACCCATGGCTTGCAAACTGCGCACGCCTTGGTCGAGTTGTTCCTTCAAAGTTTTTTCCAGAG
>CAMCNQ010000125.1 GCA_945875955.1 Limnohabitans sp. Rim8
GCCGGTGCCATGCGCAATTTGAATGACCCTCAGGCGTTTGCTTCCTCTTTGCAACAAGCCGGTTATGCCACTGCGCCCAATTACGGCAAAGTGCTGGCCTCGGTGATTCAAACCGCCCAGCGCTTGCAGGGCGGCGTGCCCGACATGGCGAGCCGTCAATTGCCCACCACCGCCCAGGTGTTGGGCATGCGCCCGGTATTGCCCGATGTGGCCCAGCCCTTGAGTGCGCTCAACACCTTGAACGGCCCTACAGGCGCTGCCTTGCCGGGTCAGCGCCAATGGCGGCAATCGCCTTATGCGGCGCTGGAACTCCCCAAAATGTCCCCCTGAGCGATTCACTGCCCTTGTGCCGTGGCCATGGCCTTGGGCGTGCTGGCAGACGTTGTGCTGGAGGGCATTGGGCTTTCAGCCGACTGGCTGGCGGGGCTTGGCTTGATCGTTGGCTGACCCGGCTCGTCTGCGGCATTGGGCTTGGCCTTGTTTTCGGCCATTCGAGACGCGCTTTGCTTCTCGGCACTGGGCGCATTTTTGATTGGCGGTGCGGGTTTCAAGGGACTGGCTTGGGGTTCTTTGAACAGCGTGTCAGGCTGACCCAAAGCGATGCGAATGTGGTCTGAATAAGCCCGAATGCCTTGGCTGGTCAGGTGGATGCCATCGGACACAAAGTAGCCGGGGTTGGCCTTGCCAGCGGCATGCCAGTCCACCAAGCGCACATTGCTGAAGTGCTGCGTCATTCGGGCCAGCATGGCGTTGTTGGGCTCGGTCCAGCGCCTGGCGGCGTAGACGTTGACCACCACCACCGTCTGGCGGTCTTCCAGGCTTTGCAGCATGTCCCGAATCTGCGCTTCCGTCAGGTAGCCGTTGGTGCCCAGGTGAACCACCGTGGCTGGCCCCAGCTGCTTTTTTTGGCGCAAAGTGTTGAGCACTTTCAGACCTTCGCTGCCTTGCCGACCTGTCTTGGCCTCGACCACGGAAGAAGGCAGACGCCGTGTCAAGTAGGGGCTGGCACCCAGCAGCACAGAGTCACCCACCAAGCTGATGTGCGGTTGGGCATGGGGGGGCGGGTTGTGGGTGGGGTCCGAGCTCCATGAACTTGCTGTGGCCGACGTTGGCGTCGCGCCATGCTTGCTTGATGATGGCGCCGCGACTTCAGTTGGCCCTTGCATGAAGTCCGGGGTCTGGCCAGCGGAGCCCACTTGGGTCGGCATCAGAGCTGCGCTTGTGGCGGACAGCAGCAGCAAGCTGCTGCTGACCAAGACGCTCGCACGTTGCCAGGTTTTGGACGGCAGGGCCGAACGCCAAGGGGTCTCCACAAACCGGTAAGAAATTTCGGCGCAAGCGAGGGTGAGCAAAATGCGCGAGACCGTGACCCACCAAAGCGTTGTGGCGTTGTCTTGCGCTGGCGCTGGCAACCAGACCACCACGGGCCAGTGCCACAGGTAGATCGAGTAAGACCGCGCGCCTAGCCACTGCATGGGTTGTGTGGACAGCAGCTTGGCGAGCCAGGTCCCGTCAAGGGTGGCCGCCACGATGAGCATAGAGCTGAGCACCGCGGCCAGCAAAAAACCGCCTTGGTAAAGCCAGGGCATGCCTTCGTGGCTTGCAGACATGAGCCAGATCAGGCCCACCCATGCCGCCAAACCCAGCAGGTTGAGCTTGTGGTCACTGCTCAGCGTGGCCATGCGGGCTTTCCAGGGGTTCCAAACACAGGCCAAGGCCGAGCCCGCCAACAAGCCCATCAAATGGGTGTCGGTGCCCAGGTATACCCGGCTGGGGTCGCCGCCCACACCCGCATGGGTCGCATACAGCCAGGCCATCCAGCCGGTGCTGGCCAAAGCGATCAACCCCGCCACCCAACCCAAACCTTCACGGCCAGTTTTGTTGAGCAAATACAGGGCGGCCAGGGGCCAGAGCAGGTAATACTGCTCTTCCACCGCCAAAGACCACAGGTGCTGCAGCAGCCTGGGCTGCGCCAAGGACTCGAAATAGGATTGCTGCGCCACGATTTGCCACCAGTTGGAGGCGTACAAAAAAGCCGCAGGCAAGTCCTCCAGCAAGCGTGGCCATGCCGCTGGCAAGAACACCGGTGTGACGGCCAGCAACACCAGCAACATGGCAAAGGCCGCAGGCAGCAGCCGGCGTGCGCGCCGCCAGTAAAAAGCGGCAAACGCGATGCGCCCAGTTTGTGCATGTTCTTGCAGCAACAGCGCGGTGATGATGAAACCCGAGACGGTGAAGAACAGGTCAACCCCCAGAAAACCGGCGGGCAAAAAATGGCCCAGGTTCAGGTGGTAACCCATGACCGCCAGCACGGCCATGCCCCGCAAGCCGTCCATCCCAGGCAGCCTGGCCAGCCGTTTCATGGCGTTGTCAGGCCGAAGTCGGCCATGAAGCGATTGGCCAGTTCGCGGTAACCGGCCGGGGTGAAGTGGATCAGGTCTGGGGCCACCCAAGGCGGGCTTTTACGCGCCCAAAGGTAGGCGCTGCCCATGCCCCCCATGGCCGATTGCATGGGCCAAGCAGCGCAGCCCTGCAAGGCGGCCACCTCGGCTTGGATGCGCCCAATTTGGGCGTGCAGGCGTGCGTATTTCAGCAAATTGGGCGGTGGCGTTTGAGGGGCTGTCTTGGCGTGCTGGTGTGGGGTGTCAGCAGGGCCTGTGGGGCGATTTTTGGGATGCGCCTTGTTTTTGGATTTGGCCACGCGAATGCCCCGATCGCCTGGACCGATGAGCACACAGGGGGTTTGCGGAAAGACTTGCCGAAATCGGCCCACCGCTTGGCTGAGCAATTCACGGTAGGCCTTTGGGTTGAATTGCGGGTCGTTGCCTTCGTTGGTGCCAAAGGCGATCAAGGCCAGGTCGTAGCGGGGCTGTGCGAACCAAGAGGCCAGATAAGCCAAATCACTGCGCACCCAAGCCGCCATGGTCGCACCCGGGTAGGCGAACAAATCCAGTTGGTAAGGGGCTTGTGTGGAGGCTTCGGGCCATTCAATGCCTTGAAAGCGCCAGCGGCCCGAGACCAGCCGCATTTGCAAAGTGGAGACCGCCTGGTCCACGCGCAGTGAAAGGGCGTGGGGCCCCGGCTGTGTATCCAGTTGGACTTCGGTTTCAGGCCCGTTGTCCACGCGAATGGCCAGCCGGATGTTGTCACTGCCATCGCCGTGGTAGAGGATTTTCAAGCGCGTGTGCTGCGGCAGTCCTTGTGCATCGCGCAGGTCCAGCCCCAGCGAGGCGCCGGGGCCTTGGGCCATCAGGCTGGTCATGCCCGGGCCAGGCGCAGCGGCGGCATCGGCATGGGCATGGGCCATCTCCCGGCTCCAGGCACCCTCAAGGCAGGCTTGGCGCACCAAGCCGCGCACCCCCGCATGGCCCACGCCGGCGTGGATGAAACGGCTTTGCAGCAAGGCCCCCGGGGGGACCAGTTTGCGCGCCATTTGCTCGCTGAAAAAAGCCGCTGCCATGTGGCTGTCGCCCCAGACCGCGATGCGCCAGCCATTGGGGCCGGGCAACATGCTTGTTGGCGGCTTGATCACAGGCGCAACGCCCGTGGCGTAAGCATCGGTGTCGTTTTGCAGGGCTTGCGAGACCGCGTCGGCTGCGGGGATCTCGCTGGCATCTGCGTCGCGGGCAGGGGGCTTGGGCCGGGCACGGGCCTGCTGCGTACACGTCAAGGCCGCTTGCGGCGTGCCGGTGTTGCTGATGTGCAAGCTTTGCTGCTGAACCAAGGGGATGGTCAACGGCTCAATGGCCCCAGCCACTGGGGCCCAACAACACAACACCAGGAAAGAAAAACGCATGTCTCTGAATAATTTCAGCGCCCATGACCCTGCCCGTGACGCACGGGTGGCTGCGCAAGCCTGAAGTGTAGAGGCTTTGACCGTTTCTTGGCATGCCCCCTTCATGGCAAAAGCGATGTGGCCAGTGCCAGCACCTTGTCCACGGGTCCTGAGCGCAAGTCGGCTTGCACGACAAGCCGATCAGGCATGCTGCGCAGCCAGGTGAGTTGGCGTTTGGCCAATTGGCGCGTGGCAAAAACGCCGCGCTCGGCGATCTCGCTTTCGGGCCAACCCGCGTCCAGCCCTTGCCAGGCTTGGCGGTAGCCCACGCAGCGCATCGAGGGCAGCTCGGGGTGCAGATCGCCCCTGGCTTTCAGTTGCCTGACCTCGTCCAAAAACCCTTGGGCCATCATTTGTGCAAAGCGTTGTGCAATTCTCTGGTGCAACCAAGACCGGTTGAGGGGCTCCAGGCTGATGACCGGGATGTGCCAGTCGGGGGCCTTGGATTTGGCACTTTGGTGAAAAGCCGACAGGGTCTGGCCGGTGGCTTGAAAAACCTCCAAGGCGCGGCCAATGCGTTGGCTGTCTGAAGGCGCCAAGCGCGCGGCGGTGAGGGGGTCAATTTGGGCCAGCTGGGCGTGCAGGGCGGGCCAGCCCAGGGCATCGGCCTGTTGTTGAATCTGGCTGCGCAGCTGCGGGTCGGCGGCGGGCATGTCGTTCAAGCCTTCCAGCAAGGCTTTGAGGTAGAGCAAGGTGCCGCCCACCAGCAAGGGTGTTTTGCCGCGTGAAGCAATCTCGTGAATCAGGCGTGTGGCGTTGTGCGCAAAATCGGCGGCGCTGTGGCTTTGCGCAGGGTCGTGGGTGTTGACCAAGTGGTGCGGCACGGCGGCCAGCTCTTGCGCGCTGGGTTTGGCGGTGCCAATGTCCATGCCCCGGTAGACCAGGGCCGAATCGAGGCTGATGATTTCGGCACCCCCTCGGGCTTGCAAGGCTTGCGCCAAGGCCATGGCCACAGCGGTTTTGCCACTGGCCGTGGGGCCAACCAGGGCCATCGCATCAACGGGTCTGTGCGAAGTCATGCCAAGGCGAGTGGTGTGGGTTTGCCGTGGCGTTGAACCGCGGTCCACGCCACCCAGCTGATCACGCAAGCCCACAGCAAAATGCCGTGGGCGAGGGCAAAAACCGGTTGCTCCAAATGCACGCCCAGCCAGCCGCCCATGAAAAACGCGCCCAACATCATCAAAAAGCCATTCAACGCCGAAGCGGTGCCCGCCCGGTGCGGGAAAGGGGCCACCGCACCGCTTTGGCCACAAGGCTGGTGTACGCCGTGGGCGAGCATGAAGACATACATGGGCACCATCACGGCCCAGGCGCCGTACCACGCCTGGCCTTGTCCCGCGTAGGCCAATGCCGCCATGGACAGGCCTGCGGTGAGGGTCAAGCTGGCGGCCATGCCCACGGCGCGGTGAATGCTGATGCGGCGCAGCAGCCATCGGCACCAAAAGGTGCCCAAGATGTACGACAGCGACATGCTGAGCATGAAAAAGCCGTAAGCGGTTTTGCTGTAACCCATGGACTGCACAAACACAAAGGAGGAACTGGCCAAAAACGTGAACAGGCCCAGGTAGGAGGCCGAGGAGAGGGCGCACCAGGTCAGAAACACCGGGTTGCGAATGATCTCAAGGTTGGCCCTGAGCAAGGGGCGCAGGCGCAGCGCCTGCAGATCGGGTTTGGCCAGGGTTTCTTCAAAGCGCCAGGCCAGCAGCGCCAGCGTGCCCGCCCCAAACACCGCCAGCATGAGCAAGGCCATGCGCCAACCCAACTGGTCTGTCAGCAGGCCACCCAAAGGCCCGCACAGACAGGCAATGATGCCCAGGCCAGTCAGGGCTTGAGACATCATGTTCGCGCCTTGCGCTGGGGCATAAAGGTCGCGCACCACGGCCCGGGCGGCCATCACACCGGCCCCCATGGCCACGCCTTGCAAGCTGCGGCCCGTGATCAGCCAGGCCATGTTGGGGGCAAAAGCGCAGGCCACCGAAGCCAGGGTGTAAGCGCCCATGCCCCACAGCAAGATGGGGCGGCGGCCAAACCGGTCCGACAGTGGCCCCCAAACCAATTGCGACAGGCCAAAAGAGAGCAGCAAGGCGGTCAAGGTCAGTTGCGCCTGGCCCATGCCCGCGCCAAAGCCTTGGGTGATGGCCGGCAAGGCGGGCAAATACAGGTCGGTGGTGACCGGCTGCAGCCCCAGCAGCAAGGACAAGATGAGCACAATCAGTTTGGCCGACATGGCCGTGGGGGCAGGGTGCATCAACGGCCCCGCAGAAACAAGGCGTCCAGGTCGCGCATCGACATTTGCCGCCAAGTGGGACGGCCGTGGTTGCATTGGTCTGAGCGCTCGGTCTCCTCCATCTGGCGCAGCAGGGCGTTCATTTCGTCCAGCGTCAGGCGGCGGTTGGCGCGCACCGCGCCGTGGCAGGCCATGGTCGCCAAAATCTCGTTTTGCGCGCGCTGCACCACGGTGCTGGCGTCGTGCTGGGACAGCTCGGCCAGCACGCTGCGCGCCAACTCCACCGCATCGCCTTGTGCCAAAGCGCTGGGCACGGCGCGCACCGCCAAGGTTTTGGCCGACAAGGGCGAGATTTGCAGGCCCAGTTGTTCCAGCGCCTCGGCGCAGGCTTCGGCAGTGGCCACTTCGGTGGGGGTGGCGGCAAAGGTGGCGGGGATCAACAAGCTTTGGCTGGCGATGCGTGGGCCTTCGCCTTCGGCCGCGTTGAGTTGGTTTTTCAGGCGCTCGTAGACGATGCGTTCATGCGCGGCGTGCATGTCGACCACCACCAAGCCTTGCTTGTTTTCGGCCAGGATGTAGACGCCGTGCAATTGCGCCACGGCCCGGCCCAAGGGCCAGTCGCCTGCGGGCAGGGGCAGGTCTTGGGCCGGTGCGCCCACTGGCGTGGCCTGGTTGGGCTGGGCAAAGGCAAACGGGTCTGCATGTTGGTCGGCTTTGAGCCAAGCCGGGGCAGGGTTTTCTTGGGCGCTCCAAGGCGCACTGCGCTCGCTGGGGTTCCACAGGGCTTTCAAGTCGGCCATGGCTTGTTCGCCATCCACCCGCTGGCGCACGAAATTGGCTGGTTTGTCACTGGGGGCTTGAAAGCCCGAAGGACTGGGGCGCGACTCAAAGGCCATGCCGCCTTGCTGCCAGTTGGCGGACTCGGGCTGGGCTTTGGCGGGGCTGGCGTTGGGGTGCGACAAGTCGTCTGATGCCAGGGTGGACGCCTCGTTGGGGGGGGCGTTCAGCAGTTGCGATCTGGGCACGGCCAAGGCGTTTTCCAGCGCATGCTTGACCGCTTGGTGAACCGCGCGGCTGTCGCGAAAGCGCACCTCGATCTTGGTGGGGTGCACATTCACATCCACCAAGCTGGGGTCGATCTGCATGAACAGCGCATAAGCGGGTTGCTTGTGGCCGTGCAACACGTCTTCATAAGCGCTGCGGGCACCGTGCATGACCACTTTGTCGCGCACAAAGCGGCCATTCACATAGGCAAATTGATGGTCTGGCCGGGCGCGGGCGGCGTCGGGCAGGCCGGCTCGGCCAAACACTTTGAGCGGGCCTGCGCTGTATTCAACGGCAATCGACTGGGCCACAAAAGCGGGGCCCAGCACATCGGCCAGGCGTTGTGCCAAACCCGCATCGCCGGGGTGAACCCGCCACTGCTCGACCAATTTGCCCTCGTGCCAGATGGCAAAACCCACATCGGGGCGGGCCAGGGCGTGACGCCGCACGGCTTCAATGCAATGGGCCAGCTCGGTGGTGTCGCTTTTGAGAAATTTGCGCCGGGCCGGGGTGGAGAAAAACAGCTCTTTGACCTCTACCGTGGTGCCCACAGACCGGGCGACGGGGCGGATTTCGCCGGTGCGGCCGTCCAGCTCAAAAGCCGTGGCCTGGCCATCGGTGCGCGAGAGCAAGCGCAACTCCGAGACCGAGTTGATCGCCGCCAGCGCCTCGCCCCTGAAACCCATGGTCATGACCGATTCGAGCTCGTCCAGGTTGCCGATTTTGCTGGTGGCATGGCGTTTCAGGGCCACGGCCATTTCGTCCGGCACGATGCCGGCCCCGTCGTCTTCGACCGAGATCAGCCGCGTGCCACCCCCCACCAAGCGCAGCGTGATGCTTTGGGCCCCGGCGTCCATGGCGTTGTCCACCAGTTCACGCACCACCGAGGCCGGGCGTTCGACCACCTCGCCTGCGGCGATCTGGCTGATCAGTTCATCGGGAAGTTCGCGGATGGGGCGGCGCGCGTTCGCCGTGCGGGCTTGAATGGTCACGCCTTGATTTTAGGGCTTGCGGTGGCCCTGTCTGGGGTGAATGGCCGGTGCGGCGCGATCTTTGTGTCAGCACATCGGGCCGCTTGGGCGCAAGCGTTCAGTTGGCAGCGCGGTTGAATTGGAGAAAGCTCAGATGAACGGGGAAGATGCATGGGGTTGGGCAAGGGATAATCGGGCATGGACATTGTGATGCAACTGCTTGATTTCATCCTCCACGTAGACCGCTACTTGGAGGCCTTTGTGGCGCAATACGGTGCCTGGGTGTATGCCT
>CAMCNQ010000126.1 GCA_945875955.1 Limnohabitans sp. Rim8
CTTTGCACAAGCGCATCACCCGGTTGCGCGACAAAGATTTGCTTGGCACCTTGAACCAAGAAGGCGATAGGCGCGCCAAGTTCCTGATTCCCACCCAGCGCACCTTGGATTACTTCGGCCACTTGGGCAAGTCCATGCAATCGGCCCAACAAAACCAAAGCCTGTGAAACCAGCGGTTCAAGAAGCCCTTGAAACCGCCGCGCTGATTTTGGGCAGTGCGTTTTTATTCGCGATTTTCTTCAAGTTCAACGCCTGGCTTTTTTCGGATCTGATTTACCGCGATGGCATCAGCTGGGTGTTTTTGCCGGCCGGTTTTCGTGTCATTTTGGTTTTGGTGCTGGGCTTGCCCGGCGCTTTGGGCATTGTTTTGGGCCATTTTTACCTGGACCGCGATTTGATCCAGTCCAGCTTGTCCTTGGTGGTGGTCAATGGCCTGGTCTCAGGGCTGACCCCTTTTGTGATGATGAAGCTGCTGGGCAAAGGCATGCGAAGTGGTGTTCTTCTGCAAAGCCTGAACCCGCAGCGTTTGCTTCAGTTCACCTTGGTCTTTGCGGGGGCCACTGCATTCATGCACCAATTGAGCTGGACGCTGATGCGGCGCGACAATGTGAACATGTGGGTCGATGTCTGGCCCATGTTCATTGGCGATGCCTTGGGCGCCCTGCTCATGCTCTACTGCTTCAAGTTCGTTTTTTCTTGCTTCAGGCCAAAGGCCTTTTGAGGTTTTGAGGTTTTGAGGTTTTCGCGGCTCAAACAGACTCAGGGTCCGCCAAAAACAAGGCCTGCAAGTCACTCAAAAAATCAAAGCCTTTGTCGGTGGGCCACACCCGGTGCAAGTCGCGCTCAAGCAAACCCAGGCGCTGCGCTTCTTGCAGCCCCGCTTGCAAGCTGGTGATGGCCAGTCCGGTGCGCGCCACGTAGTCGGCCAGAGCGAAGCCTTCGCGCAGCCGCAAGGCATTGAGCATGAACTCAAAGGGCAGTTCTTGGCGTGAGACCTCGCTGCTTTGGGTGATGGGCTCCCCCTTTGAAGCCTGCTGCATGTACAAAGCCGGCTCGCGAAAGCGCACTTGGCGCAGCACGCGGTGGGCAAAACTGAGTTTGCTGTGGGCCCCTGCACCAATGCCCAGGTAGTCGCCAAACTGCCAATAGTTCAGGTTGTGCGCGCAGCGGTGGCCCGGCTTGGCGTAGGCAGACACCTCGTAACGGCCCAAGCCTTGGGCCGCGGTCAACTCGGTGATGCGGTCCATCATCTCGTAGGCCAGATCGTCCTTGGGCAAGGCGGGTGGGAATTTGGCAAACACCGTGTTGGGCTCGATGGTCAGCTGGTAGATCGATATGTGCGGTGGCGCAAATGCCAAGGCGGTCTGGATGTCTTGCGTCAAGCCCTCCAGCGTCTGGCCTGGCAAGGCATACATCAGATCGAGGTTGAAGGTGTCAAAGACCTGTGCGGCCTCGGTCACGGCGGCCAGGGCCTGCGCGCGGTCGTGCACCCGGCCCAAGGCTTTCAGATGTGCATCGTCAAAACTTTGCACGCCAATCGACAGGCGGTTCACGCCCGCTTGCCTAAAGGCTTTGAAGCGGTCTTTTTCAAAAGTGCCGGGGTTGGCTTCCATGCTCACCTCGACATCGGGCGTCAAACGCAAGCGGGCGCGGATGCCCGACAGCAAACGCCCAATCGCCTCGGGTGAAAAAAGGCTGGGCGTGCCGCCACCTAAAAAAATGGTTTGTATGCCCCGCCCCCAAATCAGGGGCAAGCTGGCTTCCAGATCGGCCAACAGGGCCTGGATATAGGCGTCTTGGGTGGCAGGGGCATCGGCACCGGCACGCAATTCATGCGAGTTGAAGTCGCAGTACGGGCACTTTTTGATGCACCACGGCAGGTGCACATACAAAGACAGCGGCGGCAATGCGCTCAACTGCAACACACCAGGGCGCATGGCATGCACCGGGTCTAAGAAGGGGCTCATGCTGTGGGGGTGTCCAGCCAGCGTTCACGCATCAGCGCCAGCATGGCTTGTGCGGCGCGGCCTCGGTGGCTGTGGGCGTTTTTCACCTCGGCAGGCAACTGGGCAAAGGTCTTGCCAAAGGCGGGTAAAAACATGACCGGGTCAAAGCCAAAGCCGTTGGTGCCTAGGCGCTCGTGCGTGATCTCAACCACCACCCGGCCCACCGCAATCAAGGGCTCGGGGTCGTTGGCACTGCGCAGAGCCACCAAGGTGCTGACCATGGCGGCCCTGCGGTGGGCGATGCCCTGCATTTGTTCCAGCAAAGCGGTGACGTTGGTGTCATCGCCTTTGGGATAACCAAAGCGGGTGGCGTAGAAGGCAGTGTCCACGCCGGGCTGACCGCCATAAGCGTCTACGCACAGACCCGCGTCATCGGCCAGCGCCGGCAAACCGCTGAGTTGCGCGGCATGTCGGGCTTTGGCCAAGGCGTTTTCGACAAAGGTTCTGAAAGGCTCTGGCGCCTCGGGAATGTTCAGCGCTGACTGCGGCACCAAGCTCATGTTCAAGGGTGCAAACAGGGTTTGCAACTCGGCCAGTTTGCCAGCATTGTTGGAGGCGAGAACGATCTTCATGGACTGGGGCCTATGCCTTCAGGCGCTGAAAGTCAGGGTTTGGGGTGCGGCGTGGGCAAGATGTTGCAACTGCACCAGTTGCGCAATGCCTTTTTCGGCCAGCGCCAGCAGGCGGTCCATCTCGGCGCGGGTGAAGGCCAGGCCTTCAGCGGTGCCCTGCACTTCCACAAAGTGGCCCGCGCCCGTCATGACCACGTTCATGTCGGTGTCGCAGGCCGAGTCTTCGGGGTAATCCAAGTCCAGCAAGGCGGTGCCGTTTTTCAGGCCCACCGAGATGGCGGCCACCCGGTCCAAAATGGGCGATTCGGTCAATTTGCCCGCCGCGATCAACCCGTTGACCGCGTCTTGCGCAGCGACAAAAGCGCCGGTGATGCTGGCCGTGCGGGTGCCGCCATCGGCTTGCAGCACATCACAGTCGAGGTGGATGGTGCGCTCGCCCAGCTTTTTCAGGTCAAACACCGCGCGCAAGGAGCGGCCAATCAGGCGTTGGATTTCTTGCGTGCGACCGCTTTGCTTGCCGCGCGCGGCCTCGCGGTCGCTGCGGGTGTGGGTGGCACGCGGCAGCATGCCGTATTCGGCCGTGACCCAGCCTTCGCCACTGCCTTTTTTGTGGCCGGGCACTTTTTCTTCCACCGAAGCGGTGCACAGCACCCGGGTTTGGCCAAACTCGATCAAAACCGAACCTTCCGCGTGGATGGTGTAGCCACGGGTGATGCGCACGGCACGCAAGGCGTCGGCAGCGCGGCCAGATCGGACATAAGAAGCAGTCGAGGTGTTCATGGTGCGGGTGATGGAGTAGGTTGCGAGCTTGCTTGCGACAAGGGCAGGCACTGGAGTTTGCGATAATCCGCGCTTTGGTGTTCGCACGGCGTGCGGCCCATTTGCAGCGACACAGCCATGCTGGCATGCCCAGCGCGGTTGCGCTGTCTCAAGGAATTTGACCGATGCCAGTTTACAGCATGACCGGGTATGCCAGCGTGCAGCACAGCCCGCAGCCCACAGGTGGCCAAGCGCCAACCAGCGCCAACTCGACAGCGCGTTTGGGCCTTGAAATACGCTCTGTCAACAGCCGGTTTCTGGATTTGGGTTTTCGCTTGCCCGAAGAGTTGCGCCACATCGAGCCCGCCCTGAGGGAGCTGATCACGCGCCAAATCAAACGCGGCAAAGTCGAGGTGCGCGCCAGCCAAGATGGCGGCGACGGTTCCGCCTTGCAAGCCCCCAACCACCAAGTCTTGCAAAAAATAGCGGCCTTGCAAGAAAAAGTCAGAGATTGGTTGCCAAGCGCCCACCCGCTGAGCGTGGCCGATGTGCTGCGCATGACCGCCGGCAGCTCAGGCCAGCCCACCCCCGACGAGGCCATCTGGATGCAGTTGGCCAGCCAAGCGGTCGATGCCCTGCGCGATGCCCGCGCCCGCGAAGGCGCCCGCCTGAGCGAGATGCTGCAAGGCCACATTGCGCAGCTGCGCCTGTTGGCGACGCAAGCCATGCCCTTGGTGCCGCTGTTGGTGGAGCAGCAGCGCCAGCGCTTTATAGAGCGCTGGAAAGACGCCATGGCTTTGGCCGATGGCAGCCATCTGCCCGAGGCCGCGCAAGACCGCGCCCTGACCGAGGCCACATCGTTTGCCATCCGCATCGATGTGGCCGAAGAGCTGACCCGGCTGCGCTCACACCTGGAAGAAATTTCACGCCTGCTCGACAAGGGCGGTGACATGGGCAAGCGCCTGGACTTTCTGATTCAGGAATTGCACCGCGAAGCCAACACGCTGGGCTCCAAATCTGCGGTGCTGGAGATGACCCGGATCTCGGTGGACATGAAAGTGCTCATCGAGCAAATGCGCGAACAAGTTCAGAACATCGAATAAAGCAAAGCCCATGGATTACCCCGGAAACCTCTTTGTCGTGGCCGCCCCCAGCGGGGCCGGTAAATCCAGCTTGGTCAAGGCCTTGATGGAGCTGGACTCGCATGTTCACCCCACCGTGTCGCACACCACCCGCCCCCCGCGTGGGCAAGAAAAACACGGGCGTGAGTACTTTTTTGTGCCCCCCCAAGAATTCGATGCCATGGTTTTGGCAGATGCCTTTGTAGAGTGGGCCCATGTGCACGGCCAGCGTTACGGCACTTCCAAAAAGATGATCGATGACCGCATGGCCCAGGGCACGGATGTGATCTTGGAAATCGACTACCAAGGCGCCCTGCAGATCAAGAAAATGTACGCCAATGCGGTGCTGATTTTCATCTTGCCGCCAAGCTGGGAAGAGCTGCGCTCGCGCTTGGAGAGGCGGGGCGAAGACAGCCCAGAGATCATCGATCTGCGGCTGCAAAATGCGGCCGTGGAAATGGCCCAGGCCCATGAATTCGACTTCGTTATAATCAACGAAGTATTTGACCGCGCGCTGTTTGACCTCAAAGCGGTGGTTCACGCCCAACGGCTCAAGTACCACGTCCAGCGCCGAGCCCGGCCAGACACCTTTCAAGCCCTCAAAATGGTTTGAACCCCGTTCAGAATTTCTCAAGGAAAACACCATGGCCCGCATCACTGTCGAAGATTGCTTGGAAAAAATCCCCAACCGCTTTCAGCTGGTTCTGGCCGCAACTTACCGTGCACGCATGCTGAGCCAAGGCCACACCCCCCGCATTGAAAGCAAAAACAAGCCTGGCGTGACCGCTTTGCGCGAAATTGCAGCGGGAAAAGTGGGCATCGAGATGCTCAAGCGCGTGACCTGAAACGCTGCCTGCCGGCTGTCCCGGTGAACCAAAGCCCCAAATATGGGGCTTTTTTTTGTCCTCCGAAAATCGCTTGAACCGCTTGCGTTACATTGATGTCATGAGCTATCTTGTTCCTCCTTCGCTGCCGACGGGTCGCAGCCGCCCCAAAGCGGTCAACCCGGATGTGGCCAATGCGGCGGCAGCCAGCTTTGCCGTGCTGGAGGCGCAACTGGGCTATTTGAGCGAAGCCGACATCGACATGGTGCGAAAGGCTTATAAATTTGCCGACGAAGCCCATTTGGGCCAATTGCGAAAAAGTGGCGAGCCCTACATCACCCACCCCATCGCGGTAGCAGGCTTGTGCACCGAATGGCGGCTCGACGCCCAGGCCCTGGCTGCGGCCTTGCTGCATGACGCCATGGAAGACTGTGGCGTGACCAAGATCGAGCTGATCGAGCGTTTTGGCTCCCCCGTGGCCGAACTGGTGGATGGCTTGACCAAGTTGGACAAGCTGGAGTTCAACACCCGCGAGGAAAACCAGGCCGAATCCTTTCGCAAAATGTTGCTGGCCATGGCCCGGGATGTGCGGGTCATCCTGATCAAATTGGCCGACCGCAGCCACAACATGCGCACCATGTCGGACATGCCGCGCAGCAAATGGGCCCGCATTGCCTCTGAGACTCTGGAAATTTACGCGCCCATTGCGCACCGCTTGGGCCTGAACCAGATTTACCGCGAACTGCAAGACCTGTCTTTCAAACACCTGCTGCCCTGGCGCTATGCGGTGTTGACCAAGGCCGTCTCGCGCGCGCGCAACCGGCGCCGGGACCTGATTCAAAAGGTGCAAGCCGACATCGAGGCGGTCTTTGCGCAAGCCAAAATTGAGGTGCGCATCAACGGGCGTGAGAAGACCCTTTACTCCATCTACAAAAAGATGGATGAAAAAAACCTGAGTTTTGCCCAAGTGACCGACATCTACGGTTTTCGGGTCATTGTTCCCTCGGTGATTGATTGCTACACCGCCTTGGGCTGGCTGCACCAGATTTACAAGCCAGTGCCTGGCAAATTCAAAGACCACATCGCCATTGCCAAAGTCAACGGCTACCAGTCTTTGCACACCACCTTGGTGGGGCCCTCGGGCGTGAACGTGGAATTTCAAATGCGCACAGAATCCATGCACCTGGTGGCCGAGTCCGGCGTTGCCGCGCATTGGCTTTACAAAGAGCATGAAACAGCCAGTGCCCAATCGGAGCGCTTGGGCACGCAGTGGCTGCAGTCGCTGCTGGACATCCAAACCGAGACACGCGACGCGGCCGAGTTTTGGGACCATGTCAAAGTCGACCTGTTTCCCGATGCGGTGTATGTCTTCACCCCAAAAAGCCAGATCATGGCCTTGCCCAGAGGCGCCACCGTGGTGGACTTTGCCTACGCCATTCACAGCCGGGTCGGCGACCACGCGATGGCCGCACGCATCAATGGCGACCAAGTGCCATTGCGCACCGAGCTCAAAAATGGCGACGTCATCGAAGTCATCACCGCGCCGATATCGGCCCCCAACCCGGCTTGGCTGGGTTTTGTGCGCACCGGACGGGCCCGTTCAAAAATTCGCCACCACCTCAAAACCATGGCCCAGACAGAGTCGGTGGGACTGGGCGAAAAACTGCTGGCCCAATCCCTGCGGGCCGAAGGCATCGACAAATTGCCGCCAGATGACGAGCCAAACCAAGCCCTGTGGGAGAAGTTGTTGCGCTTCACTGGCAACAAAAATCGCCAAGACCTGCTGATGGACATTGGTTTGGGCAAACGCATCGCCACCATCGTGGCCAAGCGTTTGGCAGCCTTGCTCTCCGAGGCCGGGCAAAAACCCGACGCCTTGTTGATGACCCGCGAGCGTTTCACCGCCCACGAGTCCATCTCTCAAGGCTCCATCACTTTGGACGGCAGCGAAAACGCGTCCGTGATTTATTCGCGCTGCTGCCGCCCCTTGCCGGGCGACGAGATCGTGGGCTATCTGGGGCGAGGCGAAGCCTTGGCTGTACACACCCAAGACTGCGCCACCGCCCGCAAACTGGAGCACAAAGACAGGGAACGTTTCATCGGCGTGGAATGGTCAGACGAGATGACCCGCAGCTTTGAGGCCAGCATCAACGTCACCGTCGTCAATGGCAAAGGCGTCTTGGCCAGAGTGGCCGGTGCCTTGGCCAGCGCAGAAACCGACATCATGCATGTCGACATGGGGCAAGAAACGCCACAAGACACGGTCGAATTGAAGTTTCTGATTGCGCTGCGAGACACCGCACATCTAGACCAGGTGCTGCGCCACCTCAAACGCACGCCCTCGGTGATCTTGGCCACGCGCCAAACCAACAAAGGCAATTTTCCTGCTTGAATTTGGCCCAGCGCCAGCAATCAGGCCGGTGGCGGATAGTGGACCTGCACCAGCTCAATGTCCATCACCCCAGCGGGGGTCACCAGCTTGAGTTCATCGCCCACGCGCGACTTGAGCAAGGTGCGCGCAATCGGCGAGACCCAACTGACCTGCGCTTGCAAGCTGTCGGCTTCGTCAATCCCCAAAATCGTGACGGTGCGCGCCACCGCCAAAGCGTCTACGTAGGTGACGGTGGCACCAAAGAAAACCTGCTCGCTGCCATGGTGGACCGAGGGGTCGACCACTTCAGCAATTTCCAAACGCTGGGTCAAAAACCGGATGCGGCGGTCGATTTCGCGCAGCCTTTTTTTGCCATAGATGTAATCGCCATTTTCCGAGCGGTCGCCATTGCTCGCCGCCCAATGCACGATCTCCACCACCTTGGGGCGTTCGTCGTCGATCAAGCCAAAAAGCTCGGCCCGCAAACGCGCATATCCGGCTGGCGTGATGTAGTTGCGCGTGCCTGCGGGCAAGGCGGGCAAAGCCAAGTCATCGTCGTCGTCACCATCTGACGCTTTGGTGAAGGCTTTGCTCATGTTGAAGTGCCCAATGGCGCGCGCGGTTTTTTCCAAAGAAAAAGCCCACAACTTTCGTTGTGGGCTTTCTGTTTTTTGGTGCGGCTGGCAGGAATTGAACCCACGACCCCTTGG
>CAMCNQ010000127.1 GCA_945875955.1 Limnohabitans sp. Rim8
CCCCACCAACGACCGCACCGGCTGGGCCAGTCCGGGCGAAGACTATGTGCGCTTGGCCGTCGGCCGCGACTTTGCCGATGTCTCGCCCCTGCGCGGCGTCTTGCAAGGCGGTGGGGCCCACACGCTTGAGGTGGCCGTGACCGTGGCACCATGCCCTTCATCCAATTCCCCAGTCACCGACACCGTTTCGACATGACCCCACGCATCGTTTTTTCTCACGGCAACAGTTTTCCAGCTGGCACTTATAAGGGCATGTTGGACAACCTGCGCGATCGTGGCTTCCAAGTCAGCGCCATCGACAAATTCGGACACGACCCCCTCTACCCGGTGACCAACAATTGGCCCCATCTGGTGCAACAACTCGCCGACTTTGCCCGTGCCCAGCAGGGCGAGGCCGAACCTGCTTTCTTGGTGGGGCACTCCCTGGGCGGCATCCTGAGCCTGATGTGCGCGGCGCGTCACCCCGAGCTGGCCCGCGGCGTCTTGCTGATCGACTCGCCCGTGATCGGTGGCTGGCGCGCCACCACCTTGGGCTTGGCCAAACGCACCCCCCTGATCGGCTCCCTGTCACCGGGCCGAATCAGCGAAAAAAGGCGCAAACACTGGCCCAGCCAAGAGGCTGCGTTGGACTATTTCAGCAGCAAAAAAGCCTTTGCCCGCTGGGAACCCCAAGTCCTGCGCGACTACATCGCGCATGGCACGCATGACGAAGACGGGCAACGCGTGCTCAGCTTTGATCGCGAAGTTGAAACCGCCATCTACAACAGCCTGCCGCACAAACTCGACAGCCTGCTCAAGCGCAAACCCCTTAAATGTCCGGCCGCCTTCATCGGCGGCACGCACTCATCCGAAATGCGCCAGGCGGGTGCCGAATTGACCCACCAATTGGTCAAAGGCCGCATCATGATGCTCGACGGCTCTCACCTGTTTCCCATGGAAAAACCCCTTGCCACCGCGGCCGCCATCGAAGCCTCGTTGCGCAACATCGGCGCAAACCCCACAGCCCATTTGCAGACCCCGGCCAACGGGCAAGAAAAGGGCTGAAGCTCAACCCGCAGGCCAGCACCTGCAAATACAGGATCCCCCTGGAGGAGCCAGCCTGCTGGCGAACGCGTTCTGCGTATCAGGCCGCCCAGGTCACAAGCCCGGTGTAACTTGTGCCCAGCACCACCAGACCGAACACAATGCGGTACCAGGCAAACACTTCAAAGCTGTGGGTCGAGATGAACTTGAGCAGCCAGCGCACACACACCCAGGCGCTCAAAAACGAAAACAGCAAGCCCACGGCGAACATGGGCGCATCGGCCATGCTGAGCAAGGCGCGGTCTTTGTACAAGCTGTAAGCCCCTGCACCCATCAAGGTGGGGATCGCCAAGTAAAAAGAAAAATCGGTGGCCGCCTTGCGCGACATGCCCAGCAACATGCCGCCAATGATGGTGGCACCGCTGCGGCTGGTGCCCGGAATCATGGCCAGGCACTGCACCAGCCCCACCTTGAGCGCGTCTTGCCAACGCATGTCTTCCACCTCGGCGATGCGCACAGCGCTGGCCTGCCTGCGTTCGGCCCACAAAATGATGAAACCGCCAATGATGAAGGTGGTGGCCACAACCTCGGCCGTGAACAGATTCGCCTTGATGGCCTTGCCAAACAACAAACCCAAGACCACGGCCGGCACAAAGGCGATGAACACATTCAACGCAAAACGCTGGGCATCGGCGCTGTGCGGCAAGGCCTTCACGGTCGAGCTGATTTTTTGCCAATAAACAATGATCACGGCAAGAATAGCCCCGGTCTGGATGGCGATGTCGAACACCTTGGCCTTGTCATCGTCAAAACCCAGCAAAGCCCCGGCCAAAATCAAATGGCCGGTGGACGAAATCGGCAAGAACTCGGTCAAACCCTCGACCACGCCCATCACGGCGGCTTTGAGCAACAAAACGATATCCACAAGCTCTCCTGAAAACTTGCTGTGAATTATCACCTCTGGGCATGTCCTTCACGGCCAAGCCCTTGCTGCTGCAGCCCTTGGTAGAAAACGCCATTCGCCATGGGCATGAGCCGCCGGTACAAGGCGGGCACATCCACATCCGGGCGCAAGCCGATGCGGGTCAGTTGTGCTCCACCGTGCAAGACAAGGGCACAGGCTTTGACACCGACACCCGCCAGCACACCCCAGGCTTTGCCTTGGCGCAACTTCGCGAACGCATGACCAGCGTGCATGGCCCCGCAGGCCAGATGGCATGGCAAAGCGCTGCCGAACAAGGTACGCTTGGCAACTTGCGCTGGCCCTTGGCCTCGCCCGGCCAAAGCCCTGCCACATGGACACCCTGAAACCGCCCAACCCACACCGACCCACTGCATGAGAAACCTCCAAAGCACCGCCCGTTTGGGCGCTCTGAGCATCCTGGCCTTTTGGTTGGCGGTGGCGGCGGTGCTTTACCTTGTATTCGACCGCATCGAGAAAGACCGCCAAGCGCAGTTAAAACCCTATGCCATGCGTTCGGGCGAATTGGTCATTCCTCGCCAGCGCGATGGGCACTTTTACGTCGATGGCGAAGTCAACCAGCAAGCCGTGAAGTTTTTGGTCGACACCGGTGCCAGCCACGTCAGCATCAGCGCCGAAATGGCCCTGAAGGCGGCGCTCCAAGGGGGTCAGCCGATTTCCTTGAACACCGCCAACGGCCAACGCCAGGGCCAATTGGTGCGCCATGTGCCGGTGCGTGCAGGGCATTTGGTGCTGAACGACACCAGCGTCACCGTGGGTTTGGTGGGCCTGCCGCCCGACCAAGCGCTGTTGGGCCAAGGCTTTTTGAAGCAGTTTGACATCGAGATTCGCCGCGACGAGATGGTCTTGCGCATGCGCCCCTGAAACTTGACGCGTTGCCCCACATGCAGGCTGCCCTGACTGCCGAAGACAAACCCCAACTGGCCGCCGCCCTGAAGGCCCAACCGGCACAGGCCTGGCCCGAACTGCTCAGCATCAGCCGGCTTTATGCGCAGCTGTTCAAAGCCATGTCAGGCCACTCAAGTGGCCAACTGCCGCTGACGCTGCCTATGGCGGCGCACATGCAAGACCGCCAAATACAAAGACACCACCTGCAGCAGGGCGCAAAAGAAGAAGGGCGCGCCAATGCGCCAATCGCCTTGCGGGTAGTGCGACACGATGCCCAGCAGCGGCGCACCCAAAATCGGGGCCACGACCGCCATCAAGCTGTTAAGTGAGCTGACCGCGCCCATGGTCTGGCCTTGGCTGCGGCTGTCGGCCGCCGATGAAATCATGCTTTGCACGGAGGCCGTCACGGTGCCGCCCAACAGGTTGACGGCGATCACCGCGTACATCATCCAGCCCTCGGTGGCCGCGCCCCACAGGGTGTAGGCCATGACGGAGGACACCAAGCCCCAAATCGCCAGCTTTTGCGGCGAAAAGCGCTTGAGCAAACGCCCCAAAAGCACCCCTTGCACCAGCACCGCCACAATGCCGACCACGGCCAAAGACCAACCGTTTTCTCGTGGCCCCCAGCCAAACTTGAAGCTGTTGTAGAGCACCCATACCGTGTACAACACAAACTGCGCCAGGCCACTGAAAGCCACCACCCCGACCAAGGGCCCCACGCCTTTGAGCTGCCCCAGCTTGCGCAGCGACGTGGCTGGATTGGCCGAACGCCAGCTGAAAGCCTTGCGTTTGTCCAATGGCAATGACTCGGGCAAGACAAAGTAGCCGTAAAGCAAATTCAGCATGGTCAGGCCACCCGCCAAATAAAACGGCAAATGCAGGTCCACAGCCCCCAACAAGCCGCCCACCACAGGCCCGATGATGAAGCCCACACCCATCATGGCGCCCAACAAACCAAAGCGTTTGGCCCGCTCCTCTGGCTCAGAAATATCGGCCACATAGGCGTTGGCAATGGCCACGTTGGCCTGCATGGCACCGCCCAGCGTGCGGGCGATGATCAAACCCATCAAGGAAGTGCTCATGGCGGTGCCAAAAAAGCTCACCCCCAGACCCATGAAGCCCAACAACATCACCGGTCTGCGGCCATAACGGTCAGACAAGGCCCCCAGCACCGGCGCAGCGACAAAATTGGACAAACCAAAGGCGGCTGCCACCACGCCGTACCAAAACGCCTGATCGGCCTGGGTGGTGGCAAAACTGGCCACCAAGGTGGGCAACACCGGCACGATCACGCCAATGGCCGCCATGTCGATCAGCACGGCCAGCATGATGAACGGCATGGCCGCCTCGCGGGAGCGAATATTTATAAGCATTTTGTAGATCGCTTCCAAGTTAAGCAGCACTGCCCGAACCAGCATGGCACCATTCAGTGTGCAGGCATTTTAGAACCGGCTCAGGCCCTTAACCGAGGCCAAAGAGAAATTGCGCAGCGCAGCCTAGGTAAGCAGCGCCACCCTCTAAAATCCAAACATGACTGACCCGACCCCCAAAGCCCACTCTCTACAGCCTGCTGCCTTGGCCAGCGCCGCCCAACCAGACCCCAAAGTCAGTAACTTTCTGCGCCAGATCATTGAAAAAGACCTGGAACAAGGCACTTACGCCAGCCGCCGCTGGGCGGGCAGCCCTGGCGACGCTGCGCACCACGCTGCGGGCGCGCCTGACCCGGCCAAAATCCGCACCCGCTTTCCGCCCGAGCCCAATGGCTATTTGCACGTGGGCCACGCCAAAAGCATTTGCATCAACTTTGGGCTGGCGCAAGAGTACGGTGGCGTGTGCCACCTGCGCTTTGACGACACCAACCCCGAAAAAGAAGACACGGAGTACGTCAACAGCATCATCGACGCGGTGAAATGGTTGGGCTTCAGCTGGAGCCAAGCCGGTAACGACAAGGCTTACCAAGCCAGCGACTACTTTGGCTTCATGTACCGCGCGGCTGTTGCGCTGATCGAAGCCGGCCACGCCTATGTGGACGAACAAAGCGCGGAAGACATGCGCGCCAACCGGGGCGACTTTGGCAAACCCGGCGTGGACAGCCCGTTTCGCAGCCGCAGCGTGGCAGAAAATCTGGCGCGCTTTCGCGAGATGAAAGATGGCCAATTGGCCGACGGTGCCGCCGTACTGCGCGCCAAGATCGACATGGCATCGCCCAACATCAATCTGCGCGACCCGGCCATTTACCGCATCCGCCGCGCCACGCACCACCACACGGGCGACACCTGGTGCATCTACCCGATGTACACCTTTGCCCACCCGATTGAAGACGCGCTGGAGCAAATCACGCACAGCCTGTGCACCCTGGAGTTTGAAGACCAGCGCCCGTTTTACGACTGGCTGATGGAGCGCCTGTGCGAGTGCAAGCTGCTGGCCGCGCCCAGCCCCAAACAGTACGAATTTGCCCGCCTGAACCTGACCTATGTGATCACCAGCAAACGCAAGCTGGCGCAACTGGTGACCGAGGGCAAAGTGAATGGCTGGGACGACCCGCGCATGCCCACCATCGTCGGCCTGCGCCGACGCGGCTACACGCCTGAAAGCCTGCGCCTGTTTGCCGACCGCATTGGTGTGACCAAGAGCGACAGTTGGATCGACTACAGCACCTTAGAGGGCTGCCTGCGCGAAGACCTGGAAAACAAAGCCCACCGCGGCATGGCCGTGCTCGACCCCGTCAAGCTGGTGCTGACCAACTGGGCCGAGGCCTTTGGCGCAGAAGATTACACCGAAGTTTGCAGCCAACCCGCCCTGCCCCACAGCGCGATCGCAGAGGGCCAAACACCGCCGCCAGACCGCAGCTTCCAAATCGGTAAAGAAGTGTGGATCGAGCGCGAAGACTTTGAAGAAGTGCCACCCAAGGGCTACAAGCGCCTGTCCCCGCCACAAAAAAACGCGGACGGCACAGCATCCGCTGGCGCGGTGGTGCGCCTCAAAGGCGGCTACGTGATCGAATGCACCGGCTGCGCACGCGACGCCGCAGGACGCGTGACCGAGGTACACGCCAAAGTCATCCCCGGCACCAAGAGCGGCACGCCCGGTGCCGACAGCGTCAAAGCCAAAGCCGCCATCACCTGGGTGGCCGTGGCCGACGGTGTGCAAGCCGAAGTGCGCCTGTACGACCGCCTGTTCAGCGAAGCGCATCCTGATGCGGGGGGCAAAGACTTCTTGGCGTCGCTCAACCCGGACAGCTTGAAAGTGGTCACCGCGTATGTGGAGCCGTCACTGGCCCAAGCACAGACGGACCAGAAGTTTCAGTTTGAGCGCTTTGGCTACTTTGTGGCGGACCGCCTGGACCACGTTGCGGGGAGCAAGCCGGTTTTCAACCGGGTGACGGGCTTGAAGGATTCTTGGGGGAAGTGAGTCATGCCAACGATTGCCATCTTCTTTGGAATCACCGTGCGCATGTGGCACGACGACCACCCTCCACCCCACATTCATGTGGAATATCAAGGATTTGAAGCACTGATAGCGATTGAAACTGGCTTGGTCCCACAAGGCGCATGACCCCGAAAAGTGGCCAGTATTGTGCGAGACTGATGCTTGTTGCACCAAAATGAACTGCTCAGTTATTGTGAAAAAGCCCTGCACTTCGAACCCCTAGACCGCATTCAAGGAGCCGACCTTGATTAAGTTAATTGATGTCAAAACCACTGCGCACCAACAGCTTGAGCTGACTTTCAGCGACCACAGCCACGGCGTGCTCCATGGAGCACATTACTTGGCCAGCCGTCAAGGCCCTTTGCTGGAGGCCCTGCGCGACCCGACCTATTTTGCCCGCTGCTTTATCGATGCGGGCGCTTTGTGCTGGCCCAATGGCCTGGAATTGTCGGCAGCACGACTTCAAGAACTTGTAGACAGCACAGCTTCAACGACAGCTTGAAACAACTCAGGCCCACCTTGTACGATTCGATTTTTCGGCGTGATGTACACAGCCGATCGTTCGACCAATTAGCCCGCAAGTCGCTGGTGACGTCAACAACCAAAGGCCGTTTGCATTTGGCCTGTGTGCGGGCGCTGGCGCAGGCCTTGCCAAATACCCAATATAGGCATGAACCAACCCAAATGGGGTATTCCCATCAATTCAACGCCCCAACCATGACCATCCCACACATCACCAAAATCGAAGCCCTGCGCCAGCTCTACGCCCCTGCCAGTGAGCGCGCGCTGAAAAAAGAATTGCCCTCGCTGGACCCACACGCCAGCCGCTTCATTGCGCTGTCGCCTTTTGTGGTGGTGGCCAGCAGCGATGCCCATGGGCATATGGACGCTTCACCGCGCGGGGGCGAGCCGGGTTTCGTCAAGGTGTTGAACGCGCAGACGATCTTGATTCCCGATGCGCCCGGCAACAACCGGCTGGACACTTTGGAGAACATCGTCAGCACTGGCCGTTTGGGTTTGCTGTTCATGGTGCCGGGCTTTGACGAGACCTTGCGCATCAATGGCCAAGCGGTTTTGAGCACCGCCCCGGCCGACTTGGCGCTGTGCGTGGACGCCAGGCGCACGCCCAAACTGGTGATCCGGGTGACGGTGGATTCGGTGTACCTGCATTGCGCCAAGGCCTTGATGCGCTCACAACTGTGGGACGCGTCGCTGCACCCCGAGCGCAGCAGCCTGCCCCACATGGGCGAGATGCTGCGCGACCAGATTCAGGCCTTCAAGGGCGAGACGGTGGAGATCGAATCCCAGGCCGAGATGGTGCAGCGCTACCAGCAGTCGCTTTGAGGTCTGCGCACCGGCCTGGTGCATCCAGTTGTCCCGGCCTTCTGTGCATGAAGCTGTGGACAAGTTCGTGGATATCCGCGCGCGCCCTGATTTCATGCGGTTTGACAGGCTGTGCCTTTCAAACAGGCAGATTTTTTCCCACACAATGGCCACTTTTGGAGGACTAATTTCATGACATCTGTGACTGCCGCCCCTTGCGATGACCGCGAGCTGGTGCTCACCCGCTTGATCGACGCGCCGCGCCACAAGCTGTTTCGCTGCTGGACCGAGCCTGCGCTGATCGTGCAATGGTTCACACCACCGCCTTGGAAAACCATCCGCGCTGAGATGGATGTGCGCCCGGGCGGTGCCAGTTGCATCACCATGCAAGGGCCAGATGGCACCGAGGTGCCCAACAGGGGCCTGTATTTGGAGGTGGTGACCGATCAGCGCTTGGTGTTCACCGACGCCTACACCTCAGCTTGGCAACCCTCGGCCAAACCGTTTTTCACCTGCGTGCTGACGTTTGAAGACCAAGGCGGCCAGACCCGCTACACCGCCCGCGCCCGCCACTGGACAGCCCAAGACTGCGCCGCGCACGAACAGATGGGTTTTCACGCTGGCTGGGGCATCGCC
>CAMCNQ010000128.1 GCA_945875955.1 Limnohabitans sp. Rim8
AATCGAATCAAATGTTCTGGGGGCGGTAGCACGGTGATGTCCTTAATGCGTTCGTCGTCGGTCTGTCCTTTGCGGTCGGCGGCATTCGGATACCAGCTCTCGGGGGCTGCGGTTTTGGCGTTCATCGTGGACTCCTCAGATTGAAAAAATGGTCAAAAAAAACCGCCGGGCTTTGGGGCTCCGGCGGTGTGTCTCGAGATGTTCGGGTGCTTAAGCGCTCGCTTCTCGTCCGCCAGGGACTGAGAACCAAAAATAAAAAAAGTGAAAGGCGATTCGCAAAGACATGGCCGTCAATGTATCACAGCTTGGTGGCCACCCCGAACTGGCCCGCTGGGTGACATGCCCGCAGACACCAGCGGGCCAGGCCCCGCTCAAGCCGTGCCCCCAACGGTCAAGCCGTCAATGCGCAAGGTGGGTTGGCCCACGCCCACAGGCACGCTTTGGCCTTCTTTGCCACAGGTGCCCACACCCGAGTCGAGTTTCATGTCGTTGCCGATCAGGCTGATTTTTTTGAGTGACTCGGGGCCGCTGCCAATCAGGGTCGCGCCCTTGACGGGGTATTGGATCTTGCCGTTTTCAACCCAGTAGGCTTGGCTGGCTGAAAACACAAATTTGCCGCTGGTGATGTCCACCTGCCCACCCGCAAAATTGGTGGCGTACAGGCCTTTTTGGATGCTGGCCACGATTTCTTCAGGGCTTTTGTCGCCGCCCAGCATGTAGGTGTTGGTCATGCGCGGCATGGGCACATGGGCATAGCTTTCGCGCCGGCCATTGCCTGTGGGCTTGACCCCCATCAAGCGGGCGTTCAGCGAATCCTGGATATAGCCGCGCAAAATTCCGTCTTCGATCAAGACATTTTTTTGGCTGGTGTGGCCTTCGTCGTCGACATTGAGCGAACCGCGGCGATCGGCCATGGTGCCGTCGTCGAGCACCGTGACGCCTTTGGCGGCCACGCGTTGGCCAATGCGGCCACTGAAGGCGCTCGAGCCCTTGCGGTTGAAGTCGCCCTCAAGTCCGTGGCCAATCGCCTCATGCAGCAGCACACCTGGCCAGCCATTGCCCAGCACCACCGTCATCTCGCCCGCAGGCGCAGGGCGGGCCTCCAAATTGATGAGTGCGGCCGAAACGGCCTCTTGCACATAGTTTTCCACCATGACGTCGTCGAAATAAGCCAGCCCAAAGCGGCCACCGCCGCCACTGCTGCCCACTTCGCGGCGACCTTTTTGCTCGGCAATCACCGTCAAAGACAAGCGGATCAATGGGCGCACATCGGCAGCCAAGGTGCCATCGGCGCGGGCCACCATGACCACGTCGTACTCGGTGGCCAGACCCGCCATGACCTGCACCACGCGCGGGTCTTTGGCACGGGCCATTTTTTCCACCCGGCCCAGCAAGTCGACTTTGGCCGTGCTGTCCAAGGTCGACATCGGGTCCAAGGCGGGGTAGAGCGAGCGGCTGGCCGATATTTTTCGCGTGGGCACCTTGATGCGCTTGTTTTGCGCGGCCGCGCCTATGCTGCGCACCGTCGTGGCGGCATCCATCAAGGAGGCCAAAGAGATGTCGTCCGAGTAGGCAAACGCGGTTTTTTCGCCCGACACGGCGCGCACACCCACCCCTTGGTCGATGCTGAAACTGCCGGTTTTGACGATGCCTTCCTCCAGGCTCCATCCCTCCGAGCGGGTGTATTGAAAATACAAATCGGCGTCATCGACCTGGTGCGCCTGTATGGCGGTCAGCGCCTGGCGCAAATGGGTTTCGTCCAAGCCAAAGGGCTCGAGCAACAAGGACCGGGCCGTGGCCAGGCGTTCAATGGTGGGTTCGCGTGAAATCATGTCGTCCATTGTAGAGACTGATCAAAACCCTTGCCCAAGCCAAGCGGCGCGGCGGCAGCGAACACCGGACAATGGGCCTTCAGGCTTGGCGCATGAATTGGAGCAAAACCGCATCGTCCAGATCGGCCCAACCCTTTGCCAGCGCTTGCGCGAACACCTGCTGGGCCATGCGCCCCAGCGCTGGGTTGAAATCCACGGCTTCTGCCGCGTCCACGGCCAAGCGCGTATCTTTGGCCAGTAAAGTGACATGGGCACGGGGCGCAAAATCGCCCGACAAGGCCCGGCGCATGCGGTCCGAGCCGATCCAACTTTGGCCACTGGAGGACTCAATCACATCCAATGTTTTGGCCGGGTCAAGGCCCAAGCGTTCGGCCAAAGCCATGGCCTCGGCAGCGCCGGCCAAATTCACCGCCGCCAGCAAATTGTTGACCAACTTGGTGCGGGCCCCATCGCCAGGGCGCTCGCCCACCCAAAACAGTTGCTGGCTCAAGGCATTCAAAAGCGGCTGGCAGCGCTGCCAGACCGTTTCAGAACAAGCCAGCATCAAACTCATGCGGCCTTCTTTGGCCCGCCATGGACCACCGGACATGGGCGCATCGATGCAGTCTATGCCGTGTTGGCCCAATCGCTCGGCCTGCGCTTGCACGGTCTGCGGCCCCAGCGTAGGGCACAACATCACGGTTTGCCCGGGCAACAGGTGGCGGCCCGCACCGCCTTCACCCCATAAAACAGCCTCGGTTTGCGCAGCGTCGACCACCACGACCATCAAAACACCATCGGGTGCCAGCATGTGCGCGGCCTCTTGGGCACTGGCACAAAAAACCGCGCCCAAGGCCATGGCTTGCTGCACCGCCAGGGGCTTGATGTCATGCACCCCTACCGGCCAATTCAGGTGGCGCAAACGGGCCAGCATGGCCCCGCCCATATTGCCCGCACCGACCAGGCTCACCGGCAGGCTGCCCGTCATGACTGCACCAATTGTTTGGACCGGGCAATCGACATCAAAATGCCCAAGGCCAAGCCCAGGGTGACCATGGCCGTGCCGCCATAGCTGATGAAGGGCAAAGGCACACCCACCACGGGCAAAATGCCGCTGACCATGCCCATGTTGACAAAGGCATAGGTGAAGAAAATCATGGCCATGCTGCTGGCCAACAGGCGGCTGAACAAGGTGGGCGCTTGCGAGGCGATCACCAAGGCGCGGTAAACCAGAAAAGAAAACGCAAAGACCAGGTACAAACCGCCAACAAAACCGAACTCTTCGCCATAGGCCGCAAAGATGAAGTCGGTCGTGCGTTCAGGGATGAACTCCAGATGGGTTTGCGTGCCTTGCATGAAGCCTTTGCCCCAGACCCCACCCGAGCCAATGGCGATCATGCCTTGGATGATGTGAAAGCCCTTGCCCAAGGGGTCACGCGCTGGGTCCAGCAACGTGCATACGCGTTGGCGTTGGTATTCGTGCAGCACCCGCCAATCCACATCGGGGGCGCACAAAGTGGGCTCCATCACAATCAAGATGACGATGCCCACCAGGCCCAAGAGCAGGGGCGGCAAAATCCAACGCCACTTCAGGCCGGCAAAAAATATCACTGCCAAACCCGCCGCCAGAACCAGCAATGCGGTTCCCAAATCGGGCTGCTTCATGATCAGGGCGACCGGTATGACCAAGATCAGCAAGGCCACGGCAAAGTCGAAGGCCCGCAATTGGCCCTCGCGTTTTTGAAACCAGGTGGCCAGCATCAGGGGCAAGGCGATCTTGAGAATTTCGCTGGGCTGAATCACCACGCCCAAGTTGATCCACCGTCTGGCTCCCTTTTTGGTGATGCCAAAAATGGCCACCGCCAGCAACAAGACCACCCCCACGGTGTAAATCGGGACGGCCCAAGCCATCAGTTTTTGCGGGGGAATCTGGGCCACAAAAAACATGATGCCACCGGCCAGCAGCATGTTGCGCCCATGGTCCACAAAGCGGCTGCCATGGTCAAAACCCGAGGAATACATGATCAGCATGCCCGCACAGGCGAGCATGAACACGACAAATGCCAAAGGGCCGTCAAACCCAATGAGCAAATACCGCAGGCGCTGCAACAGCGTTGGTTTTTGAATGACTGAACCCATGGCGCAGATTATCTCAGCCCCGGCCGCCACGCGCCCTGGTCAACACCGCGCTTGTCAACACCACCCTCAATGGCTTCGCCCACTGCGGAACATGCCGTGGGTTTTGCGGCTGAGCACGCCTTGGGCCGCCAGTTTGTTCATGGACGGACTGGCATGCGCATGGGTGATGGCCATGCCCAAAGCGTCTGCAGCGTCTTGCCTTGGCACCACGGGCAATTGCAACAAACGCTTGACCATCTCTTGGACCTGCGATTTGGCGGCCCGCCCATGGCCGGTCACCGATTGCTTCATCTGCAAAGCGGTGTATTCGGCCACCGGCAGGTCGCAGGACACCAAAGCGGTGACACAGCAGCCCCGCGCCTGTCCCAACATCAAGGTGGCCTGAGGGTTGATGTTGACAAAGACGATTTCGACCGAGGCCACATCGGGTTGGTAGCGGGCATGGATTTCGCGCACACCCTCGTAAATCACTTTCAATCGGGCGGGCAAATTGCCCATTTCTTCGCGGGTGGTTTCAATCACCCCGCTGGCCACATATTGCAAGCGTGAACCGGTCATGTCCAAGATGCCAAAGCCGGTGGTTTGCAAACCGGGATCTATGCCCAAGATGCGCAAGGTGCCGGGTGTGGGCGTGGTCAAGCTGCTCATGGCAACACCACATCGCCCATGCGCGCCATGATGGTCTCGGCCCGGCTGGCCAAATAGGCTGACTGGGGCCGTTTTTCAAAATACCTGGGGCGTGGCAGCATGACAGCCAGCCTGGCCGCCTGCCAATTGTTCAAGTCCGCAGCAGGGGTCCTGAAGTAATGTTGGGCCGCGGCTTCGGCACCAAAAACACCCTCTCCCCACTCCACGCTGTTGAGGTAGATCTCCAAAATCCGCTGTTTGGGCAAAAAGGCCTCAAGGGTCAGCGTCAACACCATTTCTTGGCCCTTGCGCAACAAGGTGCGTTCACCCGATAAGAACAGGTTTTTCGCCAATTGTTGGGTGATGGTGGAGCCGCCCACAATTTTGACGTTCGGCTTGGGCGCATCCGGTCGACGCTCGGCCCGCTTTTCGGCAACCGCCTGGGCTTTGGCGTTTTTCTCCCAGGCCTTCTCCAGTGACTCCCACCAAACACCGCTGTGTTGCGTGAACACGCTGTCTTCCGAGGCAATCACCGCCCTTTGCAAGCTGGTCGCGATGCTTGGCCGGTCGACCCAGGACTGCCGCCAAGGCAGTTGGCCTTGACGCTGCACGATTTGCCACATTTGCGAGCGCTCAAACGTGGTGGACTCTGGTGCCACCAGCGCCATGCTGGCGATGCGCAAAGCAAAAAAAACCTGCAAAGCCAACAGGGCCAGCAAGACCAGCAAACACCAACGACCCAAGGCGCGCATCCACATCCTCTGTTTCTTTTTCAGCTGAATTTCACTCATCAAGGCCGTTGATCGGCCGGCCCACTCAACTGGGTTTGCAGTGTGCCATCTCTGGAAAACTGAAAACGGGTGACCACCACCATTTGGTCGGCCTGCCGCCGCATGTTAGCGCTGAAACGCTCAAAAGGGACGGCGCTGCGCACAATGGCCACCGCGCGTTGGTCCAGCAAAGGCTGGCCCGAGCTGCGCGCCACCTCGGCGCGAACCAAGCGCCCACGGTCATCAACGGTGATCACCATGGTCAATTGGCCGTAGAGTTTTTGTCCGCCTGCCTCGGGAAAGTTCAGCGTGCCACGGGTTTCTATGGTTCGGCGCAGCTTGTCGTAATACAAGGCGTAGACCGCCTCTTGGGTCGCCGGGCTGATGAAACGCTTGCGCGGCCCGCTTTGGGTTTTTTCCACCCTTGGTTCAATTTGCGCCAATTGCCGCTCCAATTGGCGTTGGCGCTCTTGCCTCGCTTGGCGCTCAGGCGCTTGTTGTTTATCGCCTGAGTCGTCTTGCGTGAGGGCCGACAGTTCTTGTTGCAGTTGCGTGAGCAAACGCATTTGCTGCGTCTGAAGGGCTTCAATTTGGCGCTGCATGGCACCCATGTCGGTCCCCAAAGCCTGCTGCGTGGCGGGCGGCAAGGGTGAGCTGGCACTGTGCTTTTGAACCCCCTGACCCCCACCGGCCAGGCGCACCTGGGCGATGGCTTGCGCCTGCAGAGAGTCGGTGTCGCTGCGGGCATTGACCAAGACCACTTCCAGGCTGGTGTCATTGAAAACGCGGTGAAAGCTCTGCGGATCGGCGAATCGCCAAGCCACCAACCCCGCATGCACCGCCAATGAAAAAACCAAGGCCCACACCAGCGTATGGCGGGCGAGTAGCTGCTGCAGGCGAAAGCGCCAAGGCCGAGTGCGTTCGGCCTCAGCTGCCATCGCTTTGGCTGCTGTCGCTCAAATCCACCGCAATCGTCAGCGGCCCCGCAGCCAGGGCCTCGGCTTCTTCAGACTCGTCGATTTCTTGCGCATCAGCGGCATCTGGGGCATCCAGGTGGGCCATGACAGTGCCATTCACATCGAGCGCCATCAGGTCTATGGCCCCGAGCTTGACCCGCACACGGGCCCCACGCGCCAAACCCTGGGCCCCCATCACGCTGAACATCAAGGGCAGGGCATCGGCCCGCACCAACCAAACGCCACCGCCCATCTCTTTGACCAAGCTGGCGTCCAGCTCTTGGGTGTTGTGCTGCTGCACATGGCGCAAGGTCCAAAAGCGCTCCATGCTGGTCTGCACGCTGTTGTAGGCGCTGTAGGCCGCATCAAAGCCGCTGATGATGGAAAACAACTCCGCGTCTTTGGGCTTGAAGGGGGCCGCCAAAGCTGCCGTGGCCCCATGGCGCGCGCAGGCAATGATTTGCCATTGGTTGACCAAATCGGTGTACCGGCGCAAGGGCGATGTACTCCAGGCGTAACTGGGCACCCCGATGCCCGCATGCGGCAAGGCCTTGGTGCCCATGCGAACCTTGACACCCGGCGCCATGCTGGCTTGGCTGCGGTAGATGCCCGGCACCCCCAAGCTGGCCATCCACTGGCCCCAGGTGCTGTTGGCCAAAATCATGGCCTCGGCCACCATCAAGTCCAGTGGCGCGCCCCTTTGGCGAACGCCAATCACCACCGCCTCTTCCCCCGTGGGCGGTGTGTCATTGCTTTGGCGTTCAAGTTTGAAGCTGTAGTCGGGCCGGTTGAAACTCTCCGGCTTGCCCCGAACCACCTCACGGCGGGCTTTGAGGGTTTTGGCCAACCGCCAGAAAAATGCCAGCGTGGGCCTGTCCACGGGCAAGCCACTGGGGGTGTCTTGACCGTTTTCCAGCCACTCTGCAGTGATGGTCTGGTCCAGCTGGTCGTGCCTCAAGTTGGCCAAAATGGCCACCCGTTCGATGCGGGTTTCGGTGTGCAAAATTTCCAGATCGGATTCGTTGAAGGTCACGTACAAGGACACGGCCGGGCTGTCCCGCCCTTCCATCAAGGTGTAAGCCTGCACCACGCTGTCGGGCAACATGGTGATCTTGTACCCGGGCATGTAGACCGTGGACAAGCGCTGACGCCCCAGTTGGTCAATCGCACCGCCAGGCGTCAAGGCCAAGCCCGGTGCCGCAATGTGTATGCCCACCGTCACCTGGCCGCTGCCCAAGCCTTGCAAAGACAAGGCGTCGTCGATTTCGGTGGTGTGGGAGTCGTCGATGGAGAAAGCCTGCACGCTGGCCAAGGGCAGTTCGTCTTGAATCGACGGGGCTTGCAGCGCGGGAAAGTCTGTGCCTTTGGGAAACAGGTCAAACAAAAAACGCTGCCAATGAAAATCCCAGGCCGAGGCAATGGCACCGGCCTTTTGCAGCAAGGCCAAAGGTGCGGTTTGGCTGGTTTTGCTGGCCTCGACCACCGCTTTGTATTCGGGGGTGTTTTTGTCGGGGCGGAACAAAATTTTGTACAGCTGTTGCCGAATCGGTTCTGGACAACGGCCTTCGACCAAATCGGCCGACCAAGCCTCGATTTGGGCTTGAACCAGCTTTTTTTTCTCAATGGCCAACAAGGCCTGCTGCACGATTTCAACTGGTGCTTTGCGGTAACGGCCTTTACCGCCCCGGCGAAAATAATGTGGGGCCTCATGCAGACACATCAATGCCGCCACCTGCTGTGCCGTGGTGGTGGCCTCGCTGAAGTAGTCCTTGGCCAGGTCGGCAAAACCAAACTCTTCTTCGGGCGCGAACTCGTAGGCCAATGCCAAGTCAATGCCCTGGCTCAAACTCGCGGCCTC
>CAMCNQ010000129.1 GCA_945875955.1 Limnohabitans sp. Rim8
AACTATGGCGAGGAATACGACCGCGTGGCCGACAAGTTCTTCGGCTCCGACAGAAGACCGACGATCGACGAGACAGTCGCCTATTACCGAGAAAAGAAAATCGGCTTGGTCATGTTCACCGTCGACAGCGAATCGCAACTCGGCCGCCGCCGCATTCCCAATGAAGAAATCGCCGATGCCGCAAAAGCCAACAGCGACATGATGATTGCGTTTGCCAGCATCGACCCCCACAAAGGCAAGATGGGGGCGCGCGAGGCAGAGCGCTTGATAAAAGAAAACGGCATCAAAGGCTTTAAGGTCCACCCCACGGTGCAGGGCTACCACCCTTACGACAAGATGGCCTGGCCGATTTACGACGTGATCAACGAACACAAGCTGCCCGCGATTTTTCACACCGGCCACAGCGGCATTGGCTCGGGCATGCGCTGCGGCGGTGGCCTGCGCCTGGCTTACAGCAACCCCATGCACCTGGACGATGTGGCCATCGACTGGCCGGGCATGCAAATCGTCATGGCCCACCCCAGTTTTCCGTGGCAAGACGAGGCCCTGAGTGTGGCCACGCACAAGCCCAATGTGTGGATCGACCTGTCAGGCTGGAGCCCCAAGTATTTTCCCAAGCAACTCGTGCAGTACGCCAACACCTTGTTGAAAGACCGCGTGCTGTTTGGCAGCGATTACCCGCTGATCACGCCCGAGCGCTGGATGAAAGACTTCGAAGTGGCCGGCTTCAAACCCGAGGTCATGCCCGGCATTTTGAAGGGCAACGCCATGCGCTTGTTGGGCTTGGACAAAACCGCTTGAAGCGCGGGCGGCCGATGCGCCGGCCTTGGCCACGCATCAAGGCGGCGCGCTGGCGGCATTGGAGAGCAACGGGTCCATAGGCCAGTTGAGCAACTCGGCCAAGCGGCAGACCACCCAGCGCGCTTCGCTGGGGATGACCACGGCCGGTTCGGCCAGCAGGCCGGACTCGCATTGCTGCAGCACCAAGTCTTCGGTGATGCCCAGGGTGAATTGCAAGTTGGCGGCTTTTTCGGTCAACAGGTTGGCCAAATCCTCGCACAGCTCATAGCGCTGGGCCATCTCGCGTTGGCCCAGTGTGGGTTTGATTTTTCCGGGGGGAAGGTAAAGCGCCATGAAGGATGGCGGGATGTGGATCTGGAATTCTTCTGTCATGGCGGTGGGCTGTTCAGGGCTGAATTAACGCACACACCGCGGCCGCGTTCTTTGGTCTTTGTGCGCAGACCTCTTCAAGGCGCGCCCCAGTGTGCCCGAAAAGCCTGTGCAAAAGCGGGGGTGCCGCTCAGGCTCAGGCCCAGCGCCAAGGCGGCATCGGGCGCATCGGCCAGCAGGGGCCCACACGCGATGTCGCCGGTGCCCGGGTGGAACACCAAGTCAATGGCTTTTGGGCCTTGCCCCGTTTGGAGCGCGCTGGCCTGCAGGTCAAAGTCAAAGTCTGCGCCGTCTTCCAAGGCGCCAGGGCCTTGGGGACTCCAGCCATGGGCCCAAGCCAACACGCTGGCGACTTCCTTCAGCAAGGCCTGCCTGTATCGGGGCAGGGGCTGGGCCAAGGCATCCCAGCAGACCACGCCTTCGGCGTCTTCGCTGCAGTCGAACTCCAAAAATTGCAAATCCATGTCACGCATTCCCAAAAAGTGCCTGATTGTCGCTGGACAAGGGGCCATGCCAGGGCTGGTGCGGGATACATTGTGGACGGTATTTGCTTAAAATTTAAGCAATATTCGAATATTTAAAGCTTTCTTGTATACAGGTTTGCTGGTTTTGGTGGTTTAATTCGGTTTTTCAAAACCTACCCCCATGCACGCATCACCTGTTCGCGCTGTGGATTCCGAGCTGTCCGACGAGGGCAGCCCTCAAGCCGTCAAGGCCCAGCAACGCCTGCGCGAATGGATCTTGGCCGGTGATTTACCAGGCGGCACCCGCATCGCCGAATTGGCGCTGGTGGAGCGCTTGGGCATGTCGCGCACCCCCATCCGGGCGGCCTTGATGCGCTTGGGCCAAGAGGGTTTGCTCGACGCCCTGAGCGGTGGCGGTTACGCGGTGCGCATTTTTTCAGAACGCGAAGTGGCCGATGCCATCGAGTTGCGCGGCACCCTGGAGGGGCTGGCGGCCCGGCTGGCGGCCGAGCGCGGCGTGCGCCCGGCCTTGCTGCGCCAAGCCCAGGAATGCCTGGACGAAATCGACCAACTGCTGCAACAGGCGGTGTTGGACGATGAGAGTTTTTCCGGCTATGTGCGCTGCAATGGCCGCTTTCACAAACTGCTGTCCGAGATGCCCGACAGCGCCGTGCTGGCCCGAGAGATCGAGCGGGCAGCCCGCTTGCCCTTTGCTTCGGCCTCGGGTTTTGTCGGTGTGCAGGCCCACAGCCCCGATGCGCGGGACATGTTGCTGGTGGCGCAGCACCAGCACCGCCAAGTGCTGGACGCCGTTGCCCAACGCGAAAGCGGTCGGGCCGAAGCTTTGATGCGCGAGCACTCGCGCCTGGCCCGCCACAACCTGCGCTTGGCGGTGCAAAACCCACAGCACGCCGACATGCCCGGGGTCAAGCTGATCCGTGCGCCCAAGGCCGGCTTGGCTTGAGATTTTTTTCCCTTGTCCCTTTTCCACTTTCCAAATTAAAACTTCAGGAGACTTGCATGCATAAACGTCTGTTCCTTCACACCCTCGCTTGCGCCGCCTTGGTCGCCAGCGCCACCAGTGCCCTGGCACAAGACAGCTTCAAAATCGGCTTGATCTTGCCCATGACCGGTCCGTTTGCCTCCACCGGCAAACAGATTGAGGCGGCCGCGCGCTTGTACATGGCGCAAAACGGCGACAGGGTGGCCGGCAAGAAAGTGGAGCTGATCGTCAAAGACGACACCAGCGCCGCCGATGTCACCAAGCGCCTGGCGCAAGAGCTGGTGGTCAATGACAAGGTCAGTGTGCTGGCCGGCTTTGGCCTGACCCCCTTGGCTTTTGCCACGGCCCCTGTTGCCACCCAGTCCAAAACCCCCATGGTGGTGATGGCCGCGGCCACCTCCAGCATCACCCAGGCCTCGCCATTTATCGTGCGCACCAGCTTCACCTTGCCGCAAGCGGCGGTGGCGCTGGCCGATTGGGTGCCCAACAACGGCATCAAAAAAGTCGTCACCCTGGTGTCTGATTACGGCCCGGGCATCGATGCGGAAAAGTTCTTCAAAGACCGCCTGATGTTCAACGGCGGCCAGGTGCTGGACACGTTGCGCGTGCCCATGCGCAACCCGGACTTTGCCCCGTTTTTGCAAAAAGTGCGTGACCTCAAACCCGACGCGGTGTTTGTCTTTGTGCCCTCGGGCGCGGGCGCGGCCCTGATGAAGCAGTTTGCCGAGCGCGGCATGGACAAGGCGGGCATCAAACTGATTGGCACTGGGGACATCACCGACGACGACATCCTCAACGGCATGGGCGATGTGGCCAACGGTGTGGTGACTTCGCACCACTACTCGGCCTCGCACAATTCGGCGGTGAACAAGAAATTTGTGGCCGCCTTTGAAAAAGCCAACAACGGCCTGCGCCCCAACTTCATGGCCGTGGGCGGCTATGACGGCATGCGCGTGATCTACGAAGCGGCCAAAGCCACCAAGGGCGCTGGCGGCCAAGCCCTGCTCGACGCCATGAAAGGCCAAGTGTTTGAAAGCCCGCGCGGCCCCATGTTCATCGATGCGCAAACCCGCGACGTGGTGCACAACATCTACATCCGCAAGGTCGAAAAAGTGGGCGACCAACTGTTCAACCAAGAATTTGCCACCCTCAAAGACGTGAAGGACCCGGGCAAAACCAAGTAAGCCTTGCTTGCAGGACCCACGCGCGGCGCGCGTGGCCTGCGTTTTCTTGACCCCCGCCAGACAGTTTGCGTCTGGCCATAAGCTTGAACTTTGATGTTGACCATCCTCTTTGACGGTGTTGCCTACGGCATGCTGCTTTTCATCTTGGCCGTGGGCCTGTCGGTGACCATGGGGCTGATGAACTTCATCAACCTGGCGCACGGGGCCTTTGCCATGGCCGGTGGATACCTGACCGTGGTCTTGATGCAGCGCTGGAACGTGCCCTTTTTGTGGTGCTTGCCCATCGCGTTTGTGGGCGTGGCCTTGTTGGGCGCGCTGCTCGAGCGTACGCTGTACCGCCACATGTACCGCAAGCCCCACCTTGACCAGGTGCTGTTTTCGATTGGCTTGACCTTCATGGCGGTGTCCAGCGTGGATTACTTCATGGGCTCGCAGCAGCAAATCATGCAGTTGCCCGATTGGCTGCGGGGCCGCACCGAGTTGTGGGACGGCGCTTTGGGCATGGGCCACTACCGCTTGTTCATCATTGCCGTGTGTGCCGCCCTCACGGTGGGTTTGCAATTCATTTTGGCCAAAACCCGTTTTGGCAGCCGCCTGCGCGCCAGTGTGGACGATGCGCGGGTGGCCGCAGGTCTGGGCATTCGGGTGAACCTGGTGTTTGCCGCCACCTTTGCCGTGGGCTCGGGGCTGGCGGGTTTGGGCGGTGCCTTGGGCGCCGAGGTGCTGGGGCTGGACCCGAGCTTTCCCCTCAAATTCATGGTTTACTTTTTGATCGTGGTGGCCGTTGGTGGCACCTCGTCCATCACCGGGCCGCTGTGGGCGGCGCTGTTGCTGGGCATCGCCGACGTGGCGGGCAAATACTACATGCCCAAGCTCGGTTCCTTCATTGTGTATTCGCTGATGATCGCGATTTTGGTCTGGCGTCCACAAGGTCTTTTCGTTCGCAAAGGAGGCCGTTGATGAACGCCCGCATGCAATTGCTTTTCGCCGCGCGTGTGCGCTTTTGGGAACCGCTGATCTGGGTGCTGGCTTTTTTTCTGCCCTGGCTTTTTCCGGGCCATGCCTTGATCGTCAACGAGGTGGCCATCGTGGCCTTGTTTGCCGTCTCGCTCGATTTGGTGCTGGGCTACACCGGCATTGTGTCTTTGGGGCATGCGGCGTTTTTGGGCATGGGCGCATATGCGGCGGCCTTGTTTGCCAAGCACGTCATGCCCGACCCGGTGGTGGGCTTGTTGTTTGGCATGGCTTGTGCCACCTTGTTGGGCGCGGTGTGTTCGCTGACCATCTTGCGCGGCACCGACCTCACGCGCCTGATGGTCACCTTGGGCATGGCGATCATTTTGATGGAGTTGGCCAACAAGCTGGACTGGCTGACCGGTGGCTCAGACGGGCTGCAAGGCGTGGTCATGGGGCCGGTGCTGGGGCGTTTCGAGTTTGATTTGTACGGCCAGACGGCGGCTTGGTATTCGCTGACCTTCCTGGTTTTGTTTTTCGCCTTGGCCAGGCGCTTGGCGCATTCCCCTTGGGGCGCAACCTTGATGGCGGTGCGCGACAACCCGCTCAGGGCCATGTCGATTGGCATTCCGGTGCACAACCGCTTGGCGGTGGTCTACACCGTGGCCGCAGCCATGGCCGGTGCGGCGGGGGCTTTGCTGGCCCAAACCACCGGTTTTGCCTCGCTCGATGTGTTTGCCCTGGAGCGCTCGGCCGATGTCATGCTGATGCTGGTGATTGGCGGTGTCGGTTGGCTCTACGGCGGCGTTTTAGGGGCGGTGGTGTTCAAGCTTTTGCACGACGTGGTTGCGGGCATCACCCCCCAGTACTGGACTTTTTGGATTGGTTTGTTTTTGGTGGTCTTGGTCTTGGTGGGGCGCGAGCGCCTGATTCGCCCTTGGCAATGGTTTGGCCGTTCTCAAGCGCAAAAAGGCGGTGCCGCATGAAGCCCGTGTCAAGCCAAGCGCCCGTGGTGCTCCAGGCCCAAGGCCTGGTCAAGCAGTTCGGGGGCATCACCGCCACCGACCATGTGGATCTGGAACTGCGCCTGGGCGCTCGCCACGCCCTGATCGGCCCCAATGGCGCGGGCAAGACCACGCTGATCAATTTGTTCACCGGCGTGTTGCCGCCCACCTCGGGCCGCATCCGCTTGCTGGGCGAAGACATCAGCCAACTGGCACCGCACCAGCGTGTGCGCCGGGGGCTGGTGCGCACCTTTCAGATCAACCAGTTGTTTGCCAGCATGACGCCTTTGCAAACCCTGGCCATGGTGGTCTCGCAGCAGCGCGGCTTGGGTGGACGTTGGTGGTCGGTCTTGGGGCAAGACCCGGCCGTGGTGGCGCGCTGCGAAGCCTTGCTCGAATTGTTTCGCCTGACCGAAGTCATGCACCAGCGCACCGAACACCTGGCCTATGGCAAACGGCGTTTGCTGGAGATGGCCATTGCCCTGGCTTGCGAGCCCAAGGTCTTGTTGCTGGACGAACCGGTGGCCGGTGTGCCCGCTGGCGAACGCGAGGAGCTTTTGCAAACCGTCGCGGCCTTGCCCGCCGAGGTGTCGGTTTTGCTGATTGAGCACGACATGGACCTGGTGTTTGAATTTGCCGACCGCATCACCGTGCTGGTCAATGGCGCGGTCTTGACCGAGGGCACACCCGAGGCGATCGCAGCCGACCCGCAAGTCAAGGCGGTGTACCTGGGGCATGGCGAGGAGGTGCACCATGGCTGAATTGTTGAAGCTGGAAAACCTGCGTGCAGGTTATGGCGAGGCGGTGGTCTTGAATGGCATCAGCTTTAACCTGGACGAGGGCCAAACCCTGGCCTTGCTGGGGCGCAACGGCACCGGAAAAACCACCCTGATGGACACCCTGGCCGGTGCCACCCGCCAGCACGGGGGCCAAATTTTCTTGGGCGGCCAAGCCTTGCACACCCTGCCTTCGTATGCGCGGGCCGAAGCGGGCATTGGCTGGGTGCCCCAAGAGCGCAACATTTTCAAATCGCTCACCGTGCACGAAAACCTCACAGCGGTGCAGCGCCCCGGGCGGCAAAGCCGCGCTTGGACCCCCGAGCGGGTGTACGAGCTGTTCCCGCGTTTGGCCGAACGCAAGACCAATTTGGGCACCCAGCTGTCCGGTGGGGAGCAGCAAATGCTGGCCGTGGCGCGCGCCTTGGTGCTCAACCCGCGTTTGCTGTTGCTGGATGAACCGCTTGAGGGCCTGGCCCCCATCATTGTGGAAGAACTGTTGCGGGCCATCGCCCGGGTGACCCGAGAGGAGGGCCTGTCGGCCATCATCGTCGAGCAGCACCCGCAGGCCATTTTGCGCATCAGCCACCGTGCGGTGGTGCTGGACCACGGCAACGTGGTGCACGAAAGCGACGCGCAAACCCTGCGCGACCAGCCCGACCTGCTGGACAGTTTGCTGGGCGTGGCCCGCAAGCTTTGAATTGATCCATTCACCGAAGGAAAAAACATGTTCGTTAAAAACACCTGGTATGTGGTCTGTGCCCAGACCGAGTTGGATGCGCTGCAAGGCAAGCCCCTGGGCCGAACGGTTTGCAATGAGCAAATGGTGTTCTTTAGAGGCCCACAAGGCCAGGTGGCGGCGGTGGAGGACTTTTGCCCCCACCGGGGCGCGCCTTTGTCCTTGGGCAAGGTCTGTGACGGCAAGCTGGTGTGCGGCTACCACGGTTTGGAGATGGGCTGCGAGGGCAAAACCGTGCACATGCCCGGGCAGCGGGTGCGCGGCTTTCCGGCCATCAAGAGTTTTGCCGTGGTTGAGCGCTATGGCTTTGTGTGGGTCTGGCCGGGCGATCAGACCAAGGCCGATGTGGCCTTGATGCCGGTGTTTGAATTCTTTGACAACCCCGCTTGGGCCTATGGCGGCGGGCTCTACCACGTGCAGGCCGACTACCGCTTGATGGTCGACAACCTGATGGATTTGACGCACGAGACCTATGTGCACGCCACCAGCATTGGCCAACCCGAGATCGACGAGACGCCTTGCACCACCAGTGTCGAGGGCGACCAGGTGATTTTGCAGCGCCACATGACCGGCATCAAAGCCCCGCCGTTTTGGCAAATGGCCATGAGCGCCAACGGCCTGGACCCGCAGGCCAAGGTGGACCGCTGGCAGATCTGCCGCTTCACGCCGCCCACCCACATCATGATCGACGTGGGCGTGGCCCTGACCGGGCATGGCGGCTTTGACGCGCCGCCCGAAGTCAAGGCCTACAGCGTGGTGGTGGACTTCATCACGCCAGAGACCGAAACCTCGCACCACTACCACTGGGGCATGGCGCGCCAGTTCA
>CAMCNQ010000130.1 GCA_945875955.1 Limnohabitans sp. Rim8
CATGTAGTTCAGAATTTGATCGCCCGTGGCGATCGGGTTGCCGCGCCACGGCTTGAATCGGTAGCCAAAGGTGAACAGGTCGCTGTCTGAGCGGACCCCGGGATAGCTGTGAGTTCGCCATGTGCCGCCGAAACTGGCCTGGGCCTCAACCAACGCAAAACGTTTGTCCGGGCATTGTTGCTGCAGGTGGCAGGCGGCACCGACGCCAGAAATACCTGCGCCAATGATCAGCACATCCAATTGCTCGGGCAACGGGCTCATGTCAGGCGCCTGGCTCATGTGGGGATGCGCACCATGAGTTCAGTGAAGCCACGCACAAAGGGTGAACGCACCCGCACCGGGTCGGCCACGACTTCGATGACGGGAAAGCGCTTGTGGATTTCTTCCCACAGGATGCGCAGTTGCATCTCGGCCAAGCGGTTGCCCACACAGCGGTGAATGCCAAAGCCAAAAGACAGGTGTTGGCGTGCACGAGGCCGATCAATGATGAACTGGTTTGCGTTCGGTATGGCTTCTTCGTCGCGGTTGCCAGAGAGGTACCACATCACGACTTTGTCGCCTTTCTTGATCTGTTTTCCACCCAGTTCCGTATCTTGCAAGGCGGTGCGGCGCATGTGGGCCAGCGGCGTCTGCCAGCGAATGATTTCCGAGACCATGTTGTCCACCAAGGCCGGATTGTTCCGCAGCTTGTCCCATTCGGCCGGGTTGTTGTGCAGGGCCAGCAGACCCCCGGTCATGGAGTTGCGTGTGGTGTCATTGCCGCCCACGATCAGCAACACCAAGTTGCCCATGAATTCCCGGGGTGTCATGTTCCGGGTTTCAGGGTTATGAGCCATCATGGAAATCAGGTCGGATCCTGGACTGGCGTTCACGCGCTCGTTCCATAAACGGGTGAAATAAGCCGCCATCTTGTGCAGTTCAGCCATGCGTTCCTCACGCGTTGGCGCGTTGGGATCCACATCCTTGTTGGAGGTGGCGACATCTGACCAGTAGGTCAAAAGATGTCGGTCCTCAAGGGGGAAATCAAACAAGGTGGCCAACATCAATGTGGTGAGTTCGATGGAAACAAGTTCTACCCAGTTGAAGGTCTCGCCACGAGGCAGGCCGTCGAGTACCTTGCAGGTTCTCTCGCGGATGAGGTTTTGCATGTTGGCCAGGTTGCCCGGCGCGACGATGGGTTGTACGGCCTTGCGTTGTACGTCATGACGAGGAGGATCCATGGCGATGAACATCTGCAGTTGCCCCTCACCCGGCGGTTGTTCCGTGATGGCAATCCCACCATGGCTCCAGTCTGAGGAGAAAACGCCGTGGTTGGTGTCCACCTGCATGATGTCCTGAAAGCGAGTCACTGACCAATATGATCCGTACAAAGCGCTGTTGCAGTGGTGGACCGGATCGTCACGACGAAGGCGTTCGAAATAATGTCCAACGGTGTCGTTCTGAAAATAAGTCGGCGTGCCCGGGTCAATTTGTTCGATCGGCATGGCAAAGGCCTCGGTACGGGCCGTGGCCTGAATTTCGGCTTGTGACAGTTTCATGTTGTTTTCCTTAGGTTCATCTGCAGCTTCAGTGCTGACCTTCGGGCATGTGGACTTCGATGCCATCGAGCTCGGTGGTCATGATGATCTGGCAAGCCAGACGGGAAGATTCCCTGCGCTCATTGGTGAATTCCAAAATGTCGTTTTCATTGGGTCGCATGGTGGGCAGGCGCTCCTCCCAAGGCGCAGTCACGTACACGTGACAAGTGGCACAAGCGCACTGGCCGCCGCAATCCCCATCGATGCCAGGCACGCCGTTGTCGGTGGCAGCGCGCATCAGGTTCTCGCCAATCGGGGTTTCAACGCTGCGGCGAATACCCTCAAAGCTGATGAAATGAACTTGGGACATGGACAAAGATCTTTCTGGGAAAATCGAAATTCAGGAATTGGCTGACTTGCGCATGGCTTCGATCTGCTCGCGAGATACGCCGAGTGCCTGACTCATGGGGCTTGTTGTGTTGGGATCCCAACCGTGTCGGGGTCCGATGGTGATGCCGCCGTCAACGGTGATGTGGGTGCCGGTGACAAAACGCGCAGCATCACTGGCCAGATACAGGACGGCCTCGGCAATGTCTTGCGGCTGACCTGCACGGCCAATCGGATTGGCGCTGCTGCTGTGCTCACTCACACGGTTGGCCAGGTCTTGCGAGGCCTGTTGGTCCATGCCAAACAGGCCGCCGAAGATGCGCGTGGCAATAAACCCCGGCACCACAGCGTTGATGCGGATATTCAAGGCGCAGAGTTCGGCCGCTGCCACTTGCGTGTAATGCAGCACCCCCGCCTTGGCGACCGAATAGGCCAGCGGGGCGTAGCCAGCCTGCAAGGCCGAAATGGACGATGTATTGACAATGGCGCCTGCCCCTCGTTTGATCATGTGGGGCAAGGCGTAGCTTGCTCCTGCAGCCACAGAGCGCAACAAAAGGTTTTGGGTGTCGTCCCAAGCTTGCGGGTTGAAAGCCTGAACGCCACCCATGGTGCCAATGCGACCTGCGTTACTGAACAGGATGTCCAGCCCGCCAAAATGGACAGCAGCACTGTCGATGGCGGCGCGCAATTCATCAAGCTTGGTCACGTCGCAATGCGCAAAGTACAACTGGCCTGCATACTTCACTTGCAGTTGCTGGCCCACCTCGTCCTGCACGTCTGCCGCCACCACTTGAGCGCCTTCTGAAAGAAACAGCTCGGTTGTGGCCAGGCCGATGCCCGAGCAGGCGCCGGTGATCACGGCGACTTTGTTCTGAAGTCTTTTCATGTGTCTCTCCATCAATCGAAGACGATCACGTTGCGAGCGATACCGCCTCGCTGCAAAGCGGAAAAACCGTCGTTGATTTGCTCCAATTTGAGTCGGTTTGAAACCAGCTGGTCGAGTTTCATCCGGCCCTGCATGTGAAATTCCACCAAGCGAGGGATGTCAAGTCGAAAGTGGTTGGAGCCCATCATCGTGCCTTGAATGCGACGCTCGCGCAGAAAGTCAAAGCCGTGCAACTCGATTTTGGTGCCCAGCGGGATCATGCCCACAATGGTGGACAAACCGCGAGGACGCAGCATGGCAAATGAAGCTTCTGTGGTGGTCTTAAGACCGATGCACTCGAATGCGTAATGCACCCCGCCTTGGGTCATCTCGATGATTTTGGCAACCATGTCAGGGTCTTTGGCATCCATGCCATCTGTCGCACCGAATAACTTGGCCATCTCCAGCTTGGCAGGGTCGATGTCGATGGCGATGATTCGGGCTGCGCCAGCCAGATGAGATGCATGAATGGTGGACAGGCCAACGCCGCCGCAACCGAGCACAGCCACCGTGGTGCCTGGCTCCAGTTGTGCGCTGTGCACCACCGAGCCATATCCGGTGAGAACGCCGCAGCCCAGCAATGCGGCCAGGTCCAGGGGCATATCTTCTCGAATTTTGACCACAGCGTTTTCATGCACCAGCATTTGCTCTGCAAAAGTCGAGAGGTTGAGGAATTGGTTGAGATGTTCCCCCTTCCAGCGCAGGCGTCTGGCCACGCCGGGTGGCATCTTGACTGCGGTGTTGCTGCACAGGGTTTGGTGACCCGACACGCAATACTCACAATGGCCACAGAACACCGACAAGCAGGTGACCACATGGTCGCCGGGCTTGACGTGGGTGACGTCTTCACCCACCGCTTCAACCACACCACCGGCTTCATGGCCGAGTACGGCGGGAACGGGGGTCGGGTATTTGCCCTCGATGAAATGCAAGTCGCTGTGGCACAAACCGCTGACACGGGTGCGCACCAACACCTCGTTGCGCTTGGGTTTTTCGATCTCGATGTTCTCGATGCTCATGGGCCGACCCGGGCCATGAAATACGGCGGCTTTCAATTTATTTGCTCCTTTGGGGTATGACTTTCTTCTGCGGGGATGCGATCTTCAAGCGCCCCTTTTTTTGCTGCGGCATGGCGGGTGCTGGCGGCTTGACCTTCAAGCAGTGCATGACCACTTCAAACAGCCAATGATTGAGGTTGGGGTCATGCAAGGGTAAGTTGTTGACCGGGTGAGAAATGCTGTTGACCAAATGCCCACTGATGATTTGCAAGCCGATGAGCAGTTGCTTGCGGGCTTGTGCCTGGTTTGGCGTTCTTAATTTACCGATGATCAAATCAATGTAGTGGGTATGCAGTTTCAACCCGTTGTCCCGCACGGGTTGCCAGTCAGCGCTGTCGTTGATGCTGTATTGCACGGCAGCGCGAATAATGCTTTCGTACTGTCGGTTGATCTCCACATAATGGTTTACACAGTGGCGCACCGTTTGAGCCAAGTTGAGTTCTTTGATGCTTTCTTTTGTGAGATTGGCGTGCAGGTCCGCTTGTAAGTTTTCGCTGATGCCTTCAAAGAGGAATTCGAAAAAAGCCTCTTTGTTGCGAAACCTCAGGTAGAAGGAACCCACAGAGCACCCTGCTCTGGCAGAAATTTGCGCAATGGAAATGTCATCAAAAAGCCCGTCGCGCAACAAGTCAAGACCTGATTGCAGCAATTTTTCGTGGGTTTGCTCGGACCTTTGCTGCTTGGCCGGAAAAGCCTTGACGACAGCCTGGGTGGTTTTTTTTCCGATGTTGGAAGCCTGCTTTTTAGACGGTGCAGCCACAGTAAATGGAAGGGCAGACAAATGAGGCTTTCAATAGAAAAATAGAGAACATGAATTCAGGTTCACAATAATTCTGCTGGCCAGCACTTGTCAAGCTTCTGCTTGACGAACCAAGGGAAAACCATGTGTTTGATTGCATGCGGCACGTACATCATGTGATTGCAAAGGGTTCGTCAATGGGTTGACCCATAGCCATTTTTAACATCCAAACTTCGTCACACAGCGCGACTTGTTGTCACTTCAACCTATGACCTCTGAAACACCTGTTCACAACCCTCCAGAAAAATTGGCGCACGAAGTTCCTCAACCGGCCTCGATGCACACCCGTGCCTGCCAAGCCGCCCAGCGTCTGCATTTGCCCTTGCACGATGACCGTGCGTTTGACGATGCGCGCCGGGGTCTGGTGGCACCCTTACCACCCGAAGGCGTGCTGCGCCCCAACGGCCGACCGGTCTGGAACCTGCAGGCCTATGGTTTCTTGGCCAATGAACAGTCGCCTGACAGTGTTCACCCCGGTCTGTGGCGACATGCCCGCCTCAATATGGTCACCGGCTTGTTCAGGGTCTGTGATCGCGTTTATCAGGTTCGCGGTATGGATCTGGCCAACATGACCATTCTGGAGGGTGACACTGGACTGATCGTCATCGATCCCCTCACGTCAACCCAAGTGGCTGCAGCGGCGCTGACCCTGTACCACCAGCACCGGCCACAGCGGCCGGTGGTGGCGGTGGTCTACACACACAGCCATGTGGACCATTTTGGTGGCGTGCGTGGCGTCATCGACGAGGCCGATGTGCTGGCTGGCCGTGTGCAGGTGATTGCCCCTGTGGGCTTCATGGATGACGCCATCAGCGAAACCGTGATGGCTGGCAATGCCATGACACGGCGTGCCTTGTTTCAGTACGGCGCATTGCTGCCCCGCGGCGAGCGCGGTCAGGTGGATGCTGGACTGGGCAAGGCGGTGTCAGCCGGTACGGTCACACTGGTTGCGCCCAATCGGCTGATCAGGCAACCGGTGGAAAGCTTCGAGGTGGATGGCATTGAATGTGTGTTTGAGCTCACACCGGGGGCTGAAGCCCCAGCCGAGATGATCATCCACCACCCGGGCCTGCGCGTGCTCAACATGGCCGAGATCACCAGCCACAATTTTCACAACTTGCTGCCCCTGCGCGGTGCCCAGGTGCGCGATGCCCGTGCCTGGGCCGCCTACCTGGCTGGTGCTCGCCAACGTTATGCCCCCCACAGCGATGTGTTGATCGCGCAGCACCACTGGCCGGTTTGGGGCAGTCAGTCCATGGGTGAGTACCTTTTGCGCCAGCACGATCTTTACAAGTTCGTGCATGACCAGACTTTGCGGTTGATGAACCATGGGCACACGGGGGGTGACATTGCCGAAGCCATTCGCTTGCCAGAGGAACTCCAACAGGATTGGTCGACACACAGTTTTTATGGTCACCTCAAACACAATGTGAAAGCCGTGTACCAGCGCTACCTGGGTGCCTACGAAGGTCACCCGGCCTTCCTGGACCCTTTGCCGCGTGAAGCACAGGCGCGCAAGACCATCGATTACATGGGGGGCGTGGACGCCGTATTGATCAAGGCCCGCGCCGACCTGGCGGCAGGTGAATACCGTTGGGTGGCCGATGTCTGTGCCCGCATTGTGTGGGTGGATCCTTCTTGCGCCGAAGCGCGTCGTCTGTGCGCCCAGGCCTTGGAGCAACTGGGTTATCAGACTGAGTCGTCTACTTGGCGCAATGCTTATCTGCAAGGCGCCCGCGAGCTGCGTCAGGGCCCGCCGCGCATGGCATCGGGGATGGCGGCCAGCCGCGACATGATTCGAGCGTTGCCCCTGTCAAACTATTTTGATTATTTGGCCATGCGTCTGAACGGGCCTCGCGCAGCGCAGCACCGCTTGGTGATGCACTGGCGATTTAGCGAGCCGGACTCGAGCCATGTATTGACACTGTCGAATGGTGTGTTGCGCCATGCCGCCGAAGAACCTTTTGGCGAAGTGGATGTGCAGTTGCGCCTGAGCCGCACCACACTCGATGACATTTCGCTGGAGCAGCTGAGTTTTTCTGAGGCGATGGACAGTGGACGCATAGCACTGATAGGCTCGCGTCCTCAGTTTGAAGCCTTCCTGGCTTTGCTCGATACATTTGACCGAGGCTTTGCAGTACTGGAGCCTTTGCCCCCGATCAGTGGTTTTTGGATGCCTGTTTAGGACTTTCGATGGCTCAGGCCCAGAGAACCTGATCCGGTTGCGCGTACCAGCTCAACAGACGTTGCTGGACACGGGCCTCGATGGCGTTGCGCTTGATTTTCATCGTGGCTGTTAGGCAACCGTTGTCAATGGTCCATGGCTCGTTCATCACCACCAACATGCGCAGCTGTTCGTGATCGTTCAGCGTGGCATTGACGTCCTCCAGCAGCCGTGCCAGCTCGAGTTCGATCTGTTCCCTCAACACGGGGTCCTGGCGCATTACTTGGTGCTGCTCTGACAGCTGAATCAGGGCGCTTGCAGCGCTCAGACCGTTGCCGCACACCATGCTGAGTTCGATCATCGGGTGGTTGTTCAATCGGCTCTCGATCGGTACAGGTGCCACATATTTGCCCTTGGTGGTCTTGAACAGCTCTTTGATCCGCCCAGTGAGTTTGAGCATGCCATTGGGCTCGAAATATCCGCAATCGCCAGTGCGGAAAAAGCCGTCATCGGTGAAGGCTTCAGCCGTCAGGTCAGGCCGTTTGTAGTACCCCACCATGCAGCCAGGGGACTTGACCAAAATCTCACCTTCGGGCGATAACCGCGATTGCACGCCCGGCAGTGCGCGCCCGACATAGCCTGGTTTGCTGAACTGCGGCAGTGATCCGTGTGAATAAGCAAAGTCTTCTGTCATTGCGTAGCCCTCCATCAAGTCCAGGCCCAGCTTGCGGTACCACTCAATCAGCTCGGCTGCGATAGGCGCCGAGCCGCTGCCAGCCGATACCACCGCGTCAAGACCTAGCGAGGCCAGCACTTGCTTGGCGACCACGCGGCCTTTTTCGGGGTCTGCCAGTGCGGCGTCGAGTTGCGCAGCCGAAATTCTTGCAAAAACGCCATGCTGGAACTTGAGCCACAGTCTGGGCACTGAAATGAAGGAGTTGGGCCGTGCACGCTTGAGGTCTTCCACAAAAGTGTCCAGCGATTCGGAAAAAAACACCCGTACATTGCCAGCCACCAGAGACCAGCAGGCGATCTTTGACCGCTCGAATACGTGGGACAAAGGCAAATACGACTAGACGCGGTGCTGAGACGGGTGGTCTGTGCGCTCGTTGATTCAGGCCATGGTGCGTTCGGAGGCATCGCTGATACCGCCACAGTTGTGCATGACCCCCTTGGGTTCT
>CAMCNQ010000131.1 GCA_945875955.1 Limnohabitans sp. Rim8
AAAAGCGGCTCGGCCACGAGCGTCACGCCCAGCGCCATTACCCCCCCAAAAACAACCAAAACCCAGAAGGTGCTCTGGTAATCGTCCCGACAATGCCCTAACTCTCGGTAACTCGTCGCCGCCCTTCGCTTAAACACATCAAGAACGGCCGTGCCCAGCAGGCTGATCGGACCGCCCAAGATGCGCAAGGCCAGCGCGTAAAGCCCAGTGGCCTCCGAGCCAAACTTGCTGGTGATGAGCAAAAGAGGCAATTGTCCAGCTACCGTATTGATCAAATCAGCGGGCAGGGCAAAAAAAGGAAAGCGTCTGTGACGGGACCAGAACGCACGAAGCTTGGCATGAAAATTGGCCCACGGCGCGAAGGCGTGAAGTGACAGGGGCATCATCCACACAGCGGCAACAACACCTATAAACACACCAAGGGTATGCCCCATGGCCAATCCCAATGCGCTAGGCACCAGCCAGCCCACCATGACCTGTATGCCCGTCACGCTCAGCGCTTGAGTGATGCGTATCCAAGAAAGTACTCGATACAGCCCTTCGGCTGCAGCCCAAGATTGCCAAGACTGGGTCACGGCCATCAGCAAGGTCCCCGGCAAAAATGCAAGAACCAGGCCCGGCGCCAAGTGGTGTTCACTGAGCCCTAGCCCATAAACACCGAGGACGCACACGAAAAGCACAGCGGATACTGCGCAGATTGTCGCCAGCGTTGCAGACATGGCAAATCTACGTGGCTCACCATCCGCCTCGATCACCAGCGCCATCTCGAGCCGCCCGGTAACCAAAACCGCCCCAGTCATCACAACACCCAGCCAAGTGGAAAAAGCGCCAAATTCCGTCGGCAAATAAAGCCTCGCGATCAGCAAAGACCCCAACAATGGAATCGCCTGGGCAACCACCATGCCGAACAAAACCACACGGGTCGAACGAAAGAAAGCGCCTTTGTTCATGATGATTCTGTCAACTCAAGCGTTCGTGTTGTGCATTTGCAATCCGCTCAGGGCGTTTCCGCTTTCTGCGCCAGGCCCAGCTTCTGCCATTTCTGGAAAATCAAGGGCGCTACCTGACTGGCGCCAATCAGGCTAACGTGGTTATCGTCGGCATAGAGCAACCGATCGTCGCGCATCCCCACGCATCGAACACTATCGCAAAAGACTGGCAGAGGATCGACCACGCCTAGCGCAGGTGCTTGCGCGGCAACGCGAGCCACGAGCTGACGATACACCAGCATCCTTGCCTCATAGACTGAACGGGCGACCACACAGCCCGGATGCAAGCCCGTCAGGGTCAAAGGCCGATCAACGCAGTTGTTTGCAGGTACGCCCAGTTCGGGCACCTGTAACAAATAAACCAGCGGTATTTTTATGCGCTCCAACCGCTGCACCGTGTTTCTGAGCCCCCGCTCGAACACACCGGCCGCGTCGTCACCGGCCCCTGCCAAGTTGTTTCCCCAAGTGGACAGCGGCGGAAAATTGTAGTGCGCCTCCACCGGACCGAATCCGGTACCGGTTATGTATTGGGGCCCGCGCGTGGCAAGCACCACGGCCGCGATACGCTGATCGCCTTCAATCGCGCTCAAAATCTTTTCGATGCTGGTCGCGCAAGCGCTCTTCTCAGCCTCATTGCGGCCCCAAGCTGTGCCGCTCAAGGGTGGGCAACCCGAATTGGCCAGAAGCAAAGTCCCATAGCCTAACGCAGCAGCCTGTTCAGCGATGCCCGGGTACAAGGCATGCGCATGGGAGTCGCCCACCACGGCCAACAAACGTCCCTGCGACGCGTTCAAACGGCAATAGACCGGTGCCTCGTTCGGAGCAAAACCACGCCGACAAAGACCATCCGACACAGGCTCACGCTTCATCAGTGCAGAAGCGTCCGCCGCATGCCGAACACTTTCACGTCCCGGCAACCCACCTGTCTGCCACACCACCCCAGCCACGACAAACATCAGCCCCATACCCGCGACAAGACCCAGCAAAACTGCCCGACTCTTCGGTGAAAAACGCAAGGGACGCTCAATGAACCGGTATGTTCCCCACGCCAAAAGCACAGAAGCACACGCCCCACTCCATAGCATCAGTGGTGACGGAGCCCCAGACTCCATGATGCGCAGATAGGACAACAGCGGCCAGTGCCAAAGATATAGCGGATAGCTGATCAGGCCGACCCAAACCATCGGCTTGAAAGCCAGCAACCTATTTCCCATTGCCAAAGGACCACTGGCGATCAGCGCCACCGCGCCCAGCAAAGGCAGCAAGGTCGGCCAATCGGGATGCGGCGTCTTACTGTCAAAGGACCATATCGCCGCGCAAACGGCAACCAAGCCACCCAGCGACAACAGGTGCTGCCCCCAACGCCATTTCAGACGAGTTTGCAGGGCATCCACACCGAAACGATGGTGCGCATACGCCAGTCCCGAACCGAACAGCAGTTCCCAAAAGCGCGCCAAAGGATGAAAATAAAGCGCATCCAACCGCGTCTGGCCCAGATGCAGCGCAAAAAGAAAGGAGCCCACAACCAAGGCCCCCAAGACCACGCCTGTTTTCAGGCGGCCACGCGCCGCGAGCATCAGCAGCAAGGGCCACACCAAGTAGAACTGCTCCTCGACCGAAAGAGACCAGAGGTGTAACAGTGGCTTCGCATCGGACACGACGTTGAAATACCCCGCCTCTCGCATCAGCAAGAGATTCAGCAGGAACGTAATTGCAGCTACCGCATGCCGCCCAAGACGCTGGTATTCTTCGGCGAACAGGGCAAAACCGCCAAAAATTAGGCAGGCCAAGGTCACCGCTATGAGCGCCGGAAACAGCCTGCGGACGCGCCGCTTATAGAAATGAGACAAGCTGAACTCGCCTTGCGCAAGCTCTCGAAAAACAATCAGGGAAATGAGATAGCCGGAGATGACAAAGAAAATGTCAACGCCTAAAAATCCACCTGACAATAAATGCGAATCGACATGGTAGACAAGGACACTGAGTACGGCAAGTGCCCGCAGGCCGTCTATATCCGGGCGATACGCAGGAACGTTCACTGAACAATCAATTCAATTTGATTGTCTGTGCTATCGGCCTCCAGCATGACACCCAAAACCCGCATCTGATCCTCCACCGTTAAGGATGTATGCATCGGCAAACTCATCACCCTCTTGGCCATGCCCTTGGCCACTGGCGTGCATTCAGGGCAGCACAGGTGCTTGTAGGCCGGCTGCTCATTCAAAGGCACGGGGTAATGCACTGCCGTGGGAATGCCAGCTACGGACAAGCGCTTTTGTACAGCTTCGCGCTGGGGCACCATGACCGTGTATTGGGCATAGACGCTGGTGCGTTCGGGGCGGATGGTCAAGACCTCGATGGTTTCGGGTGAATCACTACGCGGGTCCTGCAATGACAAGAGCTGGTCAGTGTAACGCTGGCCGATCTCTTTGCGCTGCTCGACCTCCCATGCAAAACGCTCGAACTTGGCCAGAGTGATCGCGCATTGCAGGGTGTCCATGCGGCCACCCACGCCAATGCGGGTGTGCACATAGCGCTGGCTTTGGCCGTGTACACGGATTTCGCGCATGGCTTGCGCCAAGGCGTCGTCGTTGGTAAAGATGGCGCCGCCGTCGCCGTAACAGCCCAGTGGTTTGCTGGGGAAGAAGCTGGTGCAGCCTATGGTGCTGAGGTTACAGCTTTGGCGGCCCTTGTAGGTGGCGCCAAAGCTTTGGGCAGCGTCTTCAATGACGGGCAGGTTGCCGTGCTTGGCAGCAATGGCGTTGATGGCGTCCATGTCGGCGGTTTGGCCGTACAGGCTGACTGGCATGATGGCTTTTGTACGGGGGGTGATGGCCGCTTCAATCAAGTTGGCGTTGATGTTGCCCGTATCGGGCTCCACGTCCACAAACACGGGGATGGCACCCAAGAGCACGATCATTTCCGCCGTTGCAACAAATGTGAAGGGGGTGGTGATGATTTCGTCGCCAGGCTTGACATCCAAAGCCATCAGGCTCATGAGCAATGCCTCGGTGCCACTGGCAACCGTGATGCAGTGCTTGGCGCCCGTAAAAGCAGCAAGCTTGCCCTCCAACTCTTTCACCTCAGGGCCCATGATGTATTGCCCGTGCTCCAGCACCGCGTCAATGCGGGCCTGAATCTGTGGCTTGAGGGCTTGGTATTGCGCTTTAAGGTCTATGAATTCCATTTGGGTTTTCTCGATTTCAAAGTGTGAGCCAGTTTTGTGGCCCGGCTCCAATGACAATGCCTGGGCTGAGCTTGGCGTCAAAGCTGACAAAGCGGCATTGGTGTCTGGCGGCCAAGCCCAGCAAGTAACAATCTGTGATTTGGCGGTGCCCGAGCAAGCTGTTCCAATTGACTTGGCCGGTATCGAGCAGGCTGTAGTCGTCGGCAATGAAGCTGTGTTTTGGGTGTGCCAGGGCTTGCGAAAGACGTTGTGCAACGGCCTGCAGTGGCAGAGCTTGCGGGTAAGACGGTTGCGACATGATGCGCAAGCAACCGTTTTGCGTGAGGGGGCAAGAGACCCACCCGTTTTCAATTTCTTGTTCAAGCCACTGACGTGCACGTTGGTGATGAATGTGCCCGGCATCAAGCAGGGCAATCAAAACGTTCACGTCAAGCAAAGCACGCATCAAATGCCTTCTGCGTCGCGCAGGCGATTGATCAGGTCGTTGGTCACGATCACGCCCCTAGAGGGGAAGGGGTCGAACCCTGTGGCCGAGGCGGTGGGCTGGGTTTTTGCAGCGAAGTCCGTGTTGCCCGTCAGTGCTTGCCTCAGGAGCTCGGAAACGACTTTGCCTACGCCAACATGTTTCTGGCGTGCGATTTCTTTGGCAGCGCTCAGAACGTCCATTTCGATATCAAGTGTCGTTCGCATGCTTTGCTCCTTGATGTGCAACTTCATCATGATGATATCGCATCACGGTGATGTCCATTTTTTCTAAAAAACCCTCAGACCAGCTCAAGGCCCATGATGCATTGCCCGTGCTCCAGCACCGCGCCAATGGGGGCTTGAATTTGTGGCTTCAGTGCTTGGTATTGGGTTCTCAGGCGGGCTGGCTTTTATGCTGACTTCAAACTGCCGCTCCCCCACCAAGTGCAGTTCGACTTCTTGGCCTTCTTTGAGCCCAAGTGCGGCCACCAGATTGGCCGGTAAGCGCACGGCAAGGGAGTTACCCCACTTAGCAACTTGCATGACCCACTCTTTTTGATATACAAAAATTCATTGCATATCCAGTCATTCTGCTGCGCTCGCTGGCTTACGGCTCATGCGCTCACCATGTAGAAGGTAGATCTGCCCGCTGTGGGGACAGGTGTATTGGCCTTCGCCTTTCAGTGGCAGCGGGATTTGTTCACCAAACTCGCTCATCCAGCCGATTTGCCGGGCGGGCACGCCGACCATGAGGGCGTAGGGATTGACGTCTTTGTTGACCACGGCACCTGCGCCCACAAAGGCGTATTCGCCAACAGTGACGCCGCAGACGATGGTGCAGTTGGCGCCCAGAGTGGCGCCTTTTTTGACCCAGGTATCGCGGTATTCGTTTTTGCGCTCAATCAACGAGCGCGGGTTGTAGACGTTGGTAAAGACCATGCTGGGGCCGCAGAACACGCCCTCTTCCAATATGACGTTGTCGTAGACACTGACGTTGTTTTGGATTTTGCACTTGTCACCGATGGTGACCTTATTGCCCACAAAGACGTTTTGCCCCAGTGATACGCCCTTGCCAATTTGGGCCCCGCCACAGACGTGGACAAAATGCCAAACACGCGAGCCTTCGCCGATTTGTGCGCCCTCATCCACGATGGCACTGGGGTGTACGGTGTAAGACGTTGGGGTGTTCATGTCAGCATTCCAGCGGCAGAGATACGCGGGTGCCATCGCGGGCAGAACGGTAAAGGGCAATCAGCAGTTCCAGGCTTTTGAGGCCGGAGCGCCCATCGGTTTCGGCTTGTGCTTCGCCGCGCAAGGTCTGGATCACATTGCCGTAATACAAGGGGTGGCCAAAGCCATAAACGCTGGTGGTGGCATAGCTGGCGTTCTTGATTTCCCCATCTTCGGGGCGCTCGTCGGCAAATTGCCAGTGCTGGATCTCGTTGACCGCCACGCCCCCCACCCTGACGGTGCCTTTTTCGCCCAAGATGGTGATGGAGCCTTCGAGGTTTTTGGGGTAGGTCAGCATGCTCACGTTCAATGTGCCCATGGCGCCGCTGCGCCACTTGATGGCGGCCACGCCGCTGTCTTCGGCCTCAATGTCTCGGGCCAGGGTGCCGGTGTAGCTCATCACGCTTTCTACAGGGCCAATGATCCAGTTCAACAAATCAATGTAATGGCTGGCCTGGTTCATGAATGCCCCGCCATCAAACTCCCAAGAGCCACGCCAGCCATTGCCTTGGTCGTAGTAGTCTTGCGGACGCGTCCAGAACACATTGAGGGCCACGTTGTAAATGCGGCCAAAACGGCCTTGCTCTACCGCTTGTTTAAGCAGTTGCAAAGTGGCGTTGCGGCGGTTTTGCTTGACCACAAACAGGCGCACGCCTGCGTCATCACAGGCCTTGACCATGCGCAAACCATCTTGCCAACGGGTGGCCATGGGTTTTTCAGTCATGACATGTATGCCAGCTTTGGCAATGTCCACCGTTTGCTGCGGGTGCAAGCCGCTGGGCGTGGTCAACACGACCAAATCGGCGGTGGTGTTTTTGAGCAAATCGGCCAACTGGGTATGGCCCTTGGCGCTTGTGAGCAGAACTGCCGCACCCAGGGCCACTGGGTTGACGTCGCAGACATCTACCAACTCGATGTTGTCGGCGTGGGTTTTCATGGCACCAAAGTGGTTGGCGGCAATGCGACCGCAGCCAACCAAGGCCAAGCGAAGTTTGCGGTCCGTGATGGGGGTGTAGTGGTTCATTTGCTGAAGCATTAAAGACGGAACACAGAAAAACCGGCATCGGCCAATGCATGTCGGTTGTACAGGCTTTTCAGGTCACCGATGACCGGCTGGTGAGCCGTGGTGCAATGCTTGTGCAATTGCTCTGGCGACAAGGCCCGAAACTCCTGGTGACCCACAGCGACCACCAAACTGTCGACCTTGTCGTTCGGTCCAATTTGGCCCAGTGTGATGCCGTACTCGTGCTGCACCTCTGCGGCATCGGCCCAAGGGTCGGTCACCACCACCGTCACGCCCCAGCCCTGAAACTCTTTGACCAAATCGGCCACCTTGCTGTTGCGAATGTCGGGGCAATTTTCTTTGAAAGTGATGCCCATCACGCCTACGGTGCTGCGGGCCACGTCGATGCCGTTTTGCAGCATGCGTTTGATCACACTGCGGGCCGCGTAACGCGCCATGTTGTCGTTGATGCGTCGCCCCGCCAAAATCACCTGCGGGTGGTAGCCCAGCTCTTCGGCCTTGTGCGTCAGGTAATAAGGGTCTACGCCAATGCAATGGCCTCCCACCATGCCGGGGCGAAATGGCAAAAAGTTCCATTTGCTGCCAGCGGCCTCCAACACCTCCAGGGTGTCAATGCCAATGCGCTCAAAAATCACCGACAACTCGTTCACAAAGGCAATGTTCAAATCACGCTGGCTGTTTTCAATCACCTTGGCCGCCTCGGCCACTTTGATGCTGCTGGCCCTCCAGGTGCCGGCTTTGATGACGCTGCCATAAAGCGCATCCACCGCATCGGCCACCTCGGGCGTGCTGCCACTGGTGATTTTGCGGATGGTCGTCAAGGTGTTCACCTTGTCGCCGGGGTTGATGCGCTCTGGGCTGTAGCCGCAAAAGAAATCCACGTTGAACTTCAGGCCACTGGCTTTTTCAAGCACCGGCACGCAAACCTCTTCGGTGGCACCTGGATAGACCGTGGACTCGTAAATCACCACATCGCCTTTTTTGAGCACCTGACCCACCGACTGGCTGGCTTTGACCAAGGGCGTCATGTCAGG
>CAMCNQ010000132.1 GCA_945875955.1 Limnohabitans sp. Rim8
CTCTGTGTATTTGACGACCTTGTTGGTGTTGTCTGTGGGATCGGTGACCTGTTCAGCCAAGGCGCCAGAAAACCCATTGAGCTTGTAGGCAGTGGCTGCGCCATCGAAATCCAGGGCGCTGAAATTGGTGACGACTGGTGGAGGCGCACCGACAAACGTCACATCGTCAACGTAGTAGGTGACGCTTGTTGACGGGGGAGTGCCGACGGGTTGGTTATCGTAGGTGTAGCCGTTGTTCCAGTCGATGAAGATGGCGAGCTTGTCGTAGGTGACCGTATCGTTCAGTGGGGTCGCGAAGGAGTTGTATTGGCGCGCCTCGACCGTGCGTGCAACGGGTTTGGCGAAGTCAAAGACCAGCTCATTCCAGCCGACCGCAGTGGCCGTGGCCTCGGCTTCGACGTAGTTGATGTCTTTGTTGGTGGACGCTGAGTCGGCCACTTGCATGCGCACGACTTTGCCTGCCACTGGAACCCAGACGCGAGCGGACATGGCGGTTTGACCGGTGGCCAGGTCCAGGGGGATGGGGTTGACGGTGGAGTCTGCAGAGGTGGCCAGAAGTGCACCGGCGTAGAAGTTGGCGCCAGCGGTCTCTGTGTATTTGACGACCTTGTTGGTGTTGTCTGTGGGATCGGTGACCTGTTCAGCCAAGGCGCCAGAAAACCCATTGAGCTTGTAGGCAGTGGCTGCGCCATCGAAATCCAGGGCGCTGAAATTGGTGACGACGGCATCCGCCTGGTAAACCCGCACATAGTCCACAAGCATTTCATACTGAAAGCTTCCAACAGGCAGGTCACCCCCCAGTGTCCCCCCTATGGCCAAATTCAAGATGATGTCCATCGGGTTGGTGAAGGGCCAATGGGCTGCCGACTTGTCGGTGGGTTTGTTGTATTGGAAGTAGGCCGTGTTGATGTTGCCGTCAACGCCAATCCGGATGTATTCAGGTGTCCACCAAAGCTGGTAGGTGTGAAACTCCTCGACACTTTCTGTCAGTGTGGTCTCGGCCTTTTGTTGCGTATTGCCAAAGGTGGTGTTGGGCGCTCCCGTTCCCAAGAAATGCAGCGCGGCCTGGATTTTATGGTCGGTGAAATACTCGGCCGACCATTCCGCAATGTCGATCTCACCTGTATCTGGCCATTGGCCTTGGCCCAAAAGCCAGATGGCTGGCCATGCACCGGTCTCGGCCGGCAACTTGGCCCTGACTTCGACATAACCGTAGGGGTCTAATGCATCTCCCAGTTGCGATTTCAATCGCGCCGAAGTGATGGTGTTGCCTGTGCTTTTGGCAATGATGTGCAAGTTGCCATCCTGCAAGTAGGCATCGTCCAAGCCATCTTCATAGGTTTGCGCTTCACCATTGCCCCAGCCGCCATTGCCTGTTCCGGTTTCCAATTGCCAAGAGGCACCCGGTGCAGCTTTGCTGTCTGAGTTGAATTCGTCGTTGAAAACCAGCTGGTAACCGGCAGGGATGGGCGATGGTGTTTCGTATGCAATGGCCAGTGGGGGCGTTGATGACTTCAAGGACAGGGGCGTGAGGTTGTCGATGTAATAGGTTTCGGGCGCAAGTTTTTGCACACCCAAATCAATGAACACCGTCACCATGTCGTAAGTGACACCTGGTTTCAAATCGATGACGGCTGTGTATCCCTGCGAACCATTTGTGCCCCCGTTTTCAACGAAACGCGACGCGGGTTGATCAAAGTCGAACGTCAAATAGTCCCAACCCGCCTTGGTGGTGGTCGCCTCAACTTCAACCCAGTTTTGGTCATTGGGGTAGCCCCTTGATGCGGAGTCGCCAATTTGCACACGCACTTTGGTGCCCGCTTGGGCGCTGTGTACCCACATGCCCAGTTTGGCATCTCCCTCAGTCAAAGCGATTGGATCAACGGTTTTGAGCTGGCCGACCAGATTGGTTGACAAGGTCATGTGCGCATACTGGCCACCGCCGCCTGCAGACTTGGTGAATTGGATGACGTGGTTGTCATCGGTTTGGGCAACCAGGGTGGCAGCGCCACCGGCTTGACCAATGACCGTGGTTGGAAAAAGCGCATCAAAACTCAGACCTTTGAAAATGGCGGGGAGGTCAGGAACCGCATTCGCCGCCTCCTCTACAGCGCCGGCTAGGTTGAATGCGTTCAGCCCGCCGACTTGGCCTTTGCCTGCGGCGTTGACACTTTCTGCAAAAGTCGTTTGGGTTGCGAGCTCAATGGCGGCAATGTCCAAAAGCGCTGCCCGTGCATCGCCAGATGTGCTGGCGGCGTCAACGGCAGCAATGACAGCGTCATTGGCACTGGCCAGTTGGTCACTGATGGTTTGCAGAGCCGAAGGGGCGGTGGTGGCAGATGCTTGAGTCAAGGCCTGCGACAACACGGACTTCACATTGTTCGAGACCGACAAATCGACTGCACCATCGTTATCGTCGATCAGTTTGGCAATGCTGTTGACGATCAAATTGGAATAGTTGGCAGTCGTGTTTTTGGCACCACCGACAAGGCTGGTGCCGACGTCCATCAGGTTAGACACCATGACACTTGCGGCTTTGTATCGCAAGGCCATGGTGGGGTTGTCGGCCAGCAAAGCGCTTGTGATGGGGTTGTAGCTCAGCAAGTCAATGCTGTCGTCGATGCCGAAAGCGGTTCTGATTTGGCTTTGGGTGAGGCCGGCCTCCACCAAGGTAGAAAGGGGTGAAATCACTTTGGCGTCAAGCGGCGCTTTGAAGGTGCTGGTGACCGGTGCGCCGGTTGATTTGTCGACGGTGTCTGCTTTGGCGATGGCCACCAAAGGCCCGCCAGTGGGCGAGACTTTCAGGGTGAATTGGCCTTGGTCATTGGTGGTGGTGGAGGGCTCATCGGCGTCCAAAACGCCATCTTTGTCGTTGTCTTGAAACACCGTGGCATTGGCAATGTAGCCATTGATCAATGTGCCGCCAATTTGGTTGGTGACCGGTACGAATTGAATGCCGGCTGAGTTTTTACCCCCACCACCGCCTGCGGCCAAGCCCATCAAAGACAGGGCACTGAAAATGGAGGAAACACTGAAACCACCGCTGCTGCCGGATGCGGCGGTTGGCGCGGCCGTTGTCGGTTCGGTGGGAAGGTTCAGTTGAGCCAGCACCAAGCCCGAGTCGCTGTAGACCCCCGTGGAACTGCCTGCGGGTGCGGTGGCGGCTGCAACCAACACCGGAGCGTCTTGCGCCGTTGCCGAAAAAATTGCAAGCCCGTCATGGGCCGTGATTCGGTCATCCGATGAGGCTTCGAATTCAGGGCCATCTTTGATGGACTTTTTGACCTCAGCAGTTGGCTTTTTGCTGTGGGCTTGGACACTGGGCCCTTTGCCTGATGTGATGCCGGGCCGGCTGCCTGTCATTGACGGGTCATTGGTCATGGGAGCGGCAGGCGTCAACTTTTTCTGATCAGACATGTTCTTCCTTTGAAGGCAAACTGGATTCGCGTGTTGACGAGGTCATTGAACACAAGCTCATTGAACACAGCGTGAAAGCGTTTTCATATTGAACGATAAAATTGAAAGAACTTGATTGGAATTGGCGTTTTCCCTTGGTTGTGGAACTTATTTGCAGGCCATTTTATTTTGGATATAAAAGCTTTATTTTGGCTTGTTCCTAGGGTTTACGAGGTGATTTTTGCCCCTAAATGCGGTTGACAGCGAACAACAAGCCGTTGAAACTTTCGGCATGAAAGGGCTTTCATACAGTTTGAGCCCAGGCAGTGGTCACTCCCCCATCTTCAAAGGCATAGAAGCAAGATGAACAAAACAAAAATAGTCGCTTTGGGCGGCGGACTCCTGGCGTTCGGTGCAGGCGCGATGACGCTGGATGACGCCTATGGCAACAAATACGAAATCGGGGGTTTTGGCAAAGTTGAATGGGGGCGGGCTGCGCAAGCGCCCAAACTGGTTCCGGATGACTTGTCGACTTACAAAAATGACAACAGAAATGCCCTGACCAGTGTTCCTGTTGCGCAAACTTCACGGGGTGCCAAGAAATCGCAGTTGAGCATGCAGCAGCTGACCTTGGGGGTCAGTCGCGAAACAGATTCGGCGGTGGCCTTGGAGGCGAAGATGACTTACCGTTGGCGCGCCGATGGGGTCACTGATTTCTTCAAGGCCCCGGATGTGGACTACAAAAGTGGCCCAGGTTTCGGTGGGGCTGACTTCACAGAAAAATGGCTGGGCATTGGCCGACCAGATTTGGGCAGCTTGAAGCTGGGCACCCAGTTGTCGCGTTCTTGGGCCAGGTCGGATTCATTTTCATACCCTGTTGGCATGTCCAGTCAGTGGGCCAATTCAGGTGCGGGCTTTGGTATCTTGCCGGAATCTTTGCGGTTGACATCGCCCATGTTTGAAGACGGCACGGGCAAGATCAGCGCAGAGATCACGCTGGCCAGAAATGGCCTGAACACCCAAAATGTGGACCCGGCCCTTGTGGCCTTGGGCTCAAGCCCGACAAAGCCCGATTTGAAAGAACTTTTCCTTCAATATTCCAACGACAAAAACTTGGTTGAATTGGTGGTTCAGTCCACCGCTGGCGCAAAACAAACGGCGTTTGGCAAGTCGGCATTGATCGGTTGGATTGGCGATCCTGACAATTTGTCACCCACAAATCCCTTGCCGCGCAAAGCCTTGAAACCCAGCCAAAGCGTGGTCATTTTGCAGGGCAACCAGTGGCCCAATCCGCAAAACATGATGACTTGGGGTGTGCGCAGAAGCCAATGGTCGGGTTCGGCCGTGACTTGTAATTACGACAAAAACTTGGTTGTGGGTCCTAAAACGGGTAACTGCGTGTATGACGTAGATCCAGGCTTCAACTATGGGCCGGAATCTGCAAATTACCGTGGCTATCGCGCAAGCAGTTGGGACGCCATGCTGGGCTGGAGCCACTACCAAGGCGTGTACACCTACACAATCAGTGGTGTTTATTTCGGCCCATCCAACAGCGACAACCCGATTGAATGGGGACAAAGCAATTCGGCGGTCTCCCTCAGTTTGGGCCTGGCGCGAAAAGTGCCAGAAGTGCACAAGGGTTTGACCGTGACGGCCGGGCTGACTTTTGCACAATTCAAAAAGCTCGGCCCAGCCCCATTGAGCATGCCCAACAACAGTTTTCTGGGCATCAACTCCCTTTATGACAAATCAGGGCAATCCATTTCCATGGGTGCGACTTGGGTCTATTGAGGGCGTTCAATGCGAATTCGATCACTGTGGGTTGTTTATTGGGCAGGCCTGAGTGTGTTGGGGCAAATTGCCTGGGCTCAGACACCAACCGCAGCGAAGATTGGGGCTGGTCAAATTTGGTTGGCCCCCAAACAGGATGCACCTGTGCGGCCAAAACCTGCGCCGTTTCGAACCGATGAGATGGCCAAGCGGGCCTTGCCCACCAACACCTGGTATTCATCGCTGGCCTACATGAAGTGGTCGGATGTGCTGCATGCCCATCCATTGAGTTTCAAGGCCACCGAAAAGGGCCTGGAGATGGGCGTTCCGCAAAAAGAAACCGTTGCTATAGAACGTGTCAAAGCCTGGGGTGGGCCGCCTGCAGCCAATGCACCCAAGGTCGCTGTCTTGCACCAGCATGTCAGTGCCATCCGAATTTCTCCTCAGGCGTTTCAACCGGAATCGGCCTTGCTCGGTGGCGCGGGCGATTGGAACATCGCGATCGACATGAACCGGGGTGGGGACCAATTCCGAGCCCGAATTTTGCATGGCAGCCCCTATGGCTATTTCACCATCAGCCGGGGTGATGCGGTCTTCGATTTGGCAGAGGGTGCGCGATTGACTGAACCCGCACAACTGAGCAAATCTGAACAAGAAAAATATGTGCGCTACTTTTCTGTTGGCCCACAAAATTTCGCCATTTATGCGCCCATGGGCGCGCAATTGAGCGCAGCTGGCGGGCCTTCTTGGCACTTGAAAATGGGCCAAGGAGCAGGCTATTTTTCAGTCGCCGCTTTGCCAGACTTGAGTGAATCAACGCGCGAAATATTTGCCCAACATGCATTTGCCTTTGTTGAAAACACCCAAGTCAGTTGGGCGTATGACGAAAAAACCAGTCAAGTCAAAACACAATACGCCGTAGAGACCAAGGCCATGGATGGCGGGCAAACCCTGCCCATGCTGGGTGTGTATTTGCACCAGCAGCAAGCCATGACAGAGAAATCCCAAATGAGTGATTTCACCTTGCCTTCGGTTCGGGGGCCGATTCGTTTTGTTCGTGGCCGTTCTTTTGAAACCCAATTGCAGTTCAATGGCCTGCTGCCCATGTGGCCAAAACCACTCGCAGATGAAACAGCCAAGCAACTGGAAAGTTTGCTGACCGGTGACAAGCGCCGTGCGCCTGCCATGTTCACCAAAATGGGAAATGGCACTTATTGGACCGGCAAAATGCTGGGGGGCATCGCGCAGTTGATGAGCATCTCAGAGCAAATGGGGGACCGTGCCTCGGCATCGGAACTCGAAGGGCTGATCAAGAAGCGCATGGAAACCTGGTTTTCTGGCCAGTCGACCAGTTACTTTGCGCACGATGCCAAGATTGGCTCGGTGATTGGCTATCCCGAAGAGTATTTCAGTGTCTCGGCCATGAACGACCACCACTTTCATTACGGCTACTGGGTCATGGCAGCAGCCCATCTGGCGCGACGCGATCCAGCTTGGGTATCCCCATCTCAATGGGGTGGCATGGTCAACTTGTTGATCAAGGACATTGCCACCCCAGAACGGGGCCGTGCTGATTTTCCGTTCATCCGAAATTTTGACGTGTATGAGGGCCACTCTTGGGCCCGAGGCAACAGCGAGTTTTTCGGGCATGGCAACGACCAAGAGTCGTCATCAGAGGCGATCAATGCCTGGGCTGCTTTGGCCATGTATGGTGAATTCACGGGCAATCGGTCGCTGCGCGACTTGGGCATCTATCTTTATGTCACAGAAGTTTCGTCTGTGCTCAATTACTGGTATGACATTCAGGATCAGGTCTTTGACAAGTCTTATGGCAAACCCATCGCCAGCATGTTGTTTGGTGGTGGGTATGCCTACAGCACATGGTGGACAGAGGAGCCCAGGCAAATTCAAGGCATCAATTTGTTGCCGATCACACCCGCATCCATTTACTTGGCCAAATTGCCCAAGCAAAAAATCACAGCGGGACTGGCCTATGCTGAAAATGCCAGAAAAATATACGACCAAAAAGGCCAATCAGATGGCACTTCGGCCGACATCTGGCAAGACATTTTTGCCTCGGCCTTGGCCGTCGTTGATCCTGTTTTGGGATTGGAAAAATGGAAACCCAGGGGCTCGGTCGAGTTGGGTGAGACACGGACAAGAACCCTGCATTGGCTGACCGCGCTGAACGAAATGGGCAGCCCAAAACTGGACATCACCGCAGACACCATGATGTATGGCGTCTTTGAACGTGCCACTGACGGGCAAAGGACCTACGTGGCCTACAACGCGCAAAAAGACAAGAGAAAAATCAGCTTCTCGGATGGCCATGAAATGCTGGTGGAGCCCGGGCAGTTGGGCAGAGCCACCCGTGCAAGGCCTTGAGGCACTCGCGCCTGGGTTTGGACAAACACAAAAAGGAGTCACGCTTGTGCAGACTTGGACAATCAACCGACTTGCAGCCCAGTCAACATCGGCATCAATCCGTAGGGCTTTTGGGTTTGTACGCCATGTTGTGTCCTTACCCCACCATGTAACATCAGTGGATGATGCAAAAAATGCGAAGTAAAAATTCACAGACAGGGCGTGTTGCGTACATCCCAAAAAGCGGCAAGACCCGCATGGCTGCGCAAAAATTAAAAATCTCTCGACGCATCAAAGTCGGTCTATTTGTAAATGGGTATGACGCAGTCCATTGACCCTGTTCCATCGGGCTCTTTGGGCCGAAAATCAGACCGCCAC
>CAMCNQ010000133.1 GCA_945875955.1 Limnohabitans sp. Rim8
CCTTTGAAGTCGGCCAGCGACTTGATGGGCTTGCGGAACCAGCCGCCCATTTGAGCGCCGGTGTTGCCCATGGGGAAGTTGACAATGCCGTAGTTGCTGTAGAACTCACGGAACAGTTTCATGCCGTTGCCATGGAACATCCAGGCCGACATCTGGCGGCTGTTCAAGCCGAAAGGAATGGCGCAGCCCAAAGCAAAGGTTTCGTCTTTGCCGAAGTAATAGTAAGGCGCTGTATTGGACATCTCCACCGTGCCATCTTTGGTGGCATCGATCGTGCCGAAAGCGGGCACCAATTCACCGGCGGCGTGGGTGGTGATTTCAAATTTTCCGCCAGTCATTTCTTTGACTTTGGCGGCAAACACATCGTTCACACCAAACAAAGTGTCCAGCGCCTTTGGGAAGCTGGAAGTCAGACGCCAACGCAGTGCGGCCTGGGCATGAACGGCAGGTGCAACACCTGCAGCCAAGATGCCGGCCATGCCAGCGTTTTTCATTACGGAACGACGATCCATGAATGGACTCCTTGTGGAAATTGAAAACCGACCTGGAAAAACCAGGCCATCAAACAACGGAATGCTTATTGTAGGAAGTGAATCCTTTGCCAAGACCGGGGGTTTACCCTTTTAGAAATCATCAAAAAATAAAGGTCTTTGTGAATTACAACAAATACATGAAAGGTATTGGCCAACGGTGTGAATTCTTTTCAAACGGGCCAGCGCTGGCGCACTGACGCCTCAATGCCGGCGGCATCAAGGCCCAACATGGCCAAGAGCTGGGCCGGATCACCGTGCTCAATGAATGCGTCGGGCAAACCCAAATGCAAAACGGGGTGGTTCATGTGCAACAGCTGCAAGGCTTGCGCCACCGCACTGCCTGCTCCACCCATGGTGCAACTGTCCTCCACCGTGACCAGTTGCTCATGCGCGCCTGCCATCTGGGCCAGCAACTCGGTGTCCATGGGCTTGACCCAGCGCATGTTCACCACAGTGGCATTGAGTTGCTCGGCGGCCACCAACGCCGGTGCCAACAAGCTGCCAAAAACCAGGATGGCGATTTTCTGCCCGGTTCGGCGCACTTCAGCTTTGCCAAAGGGCAAGGTGTCCAGATCATTCCCCGGCACCGTGCCCACACCAGCTCCGCGCGGATACCGCACCGCCACCGGGTGGTTTTGCGCAAAGGCGGTGCTGAGCAATTGGCGGCACTCGCGCTCATCGGCGGGACAAGCCAGACTCATGTTCGGAATGCAGCGCAGGTAAGCGATGTCGTAGGCCCCGGCATGGGTGGCGCCATCAGCGCCAACAAGGCCTGCGCGATCGATGGCAAAAACCACGGGCAGGTTTTGCAAGGCCACGTCGTGGATCAACTGGTCATAGGCGCGTTGCAAAAAGGTCGAGTAAATCGCCACCACAGGCTTCAGGCCTTCGCAGGCCATGCCCGCGGCAAAGGTGACCGCATGTTGTTCGGCGATGCCCACATCGAAATACCGTTTGGGAAAGCGTTTGTGAAACTCCACCATGCCCGAGCCTTCGCGCATGGCGGGGGTGATGCCCACCAAACGCGGGTCTTGCTCGGCCATGTCACACAGCCAGCGCCCAAAAACCTGGGTGAAAGTGGTTTTGGCGGGCGTGGTGGCGGGCAGCAGGCCCACCGCCGGGTCAAACTTTCCAGGGCCATGGTAGGCCACAGGGTCGGCCTCGGCCAAGGGATAGCCATGGCCTTTTTTGGTCACCACATGCAAGAACTGAGGACCGGTCAGATGCTTGATATTTTCCAAGGTTGGAATCAGCGACTCGAGGTCGTGGCCATCGATGGGCCCGATGTAATTGAACCCGAATTTTTCAAACAAGGTCGCCGGCACCACCAGGCCTTTGGCGTGCTCTTCCAATCGCTTGGCCAGCTCAAACAGGGGAGGTGCATTTTTCAGCACATTTTTGCCCATGCTTTTGGCGGTGCTGTAAAACTGACCGCTCATCAATTGCGCCAAATACCGATTCAAAGCCCCCACGGGTGGGCTGATCGACATGTCGTTGTCGTTCAAAATCACCAGCAGCTTGCAGTCTTCCACGCCCGCATTGTTGAGCCCCTCAAAGGCCATGCCTGCGGTCATGGCACCATCCCCAATCACCGCCACCGCGTGGCGCGACTCCCCTTTTTGGCGAGCCGCCAAGGCCATGCCCAAAGCCGCCGAAATGCTGGTGGACGAATGCCCCACCCCAAACGTGTCGTACTCGCTTTCAGCGCGCCGGGGAAATCCGGACAGCCCGCCCCATTGGCGCAAGGAAGGCATGCGGGCGCGCCGCCCGGTGAGGATTTTGTGCGGATAGGTCTGATGGCCCACGTCCCAGACAATCCGGTCCTCTGGGGTGTTGAACACGTAGTGCAGGGCCACCGTCAACTCCACCGTGCCCAGATTCGAGCCCAAATGCCCGCCGGTTTTGGAGACATTGCTCAGCACGCAGGCCCGCAGTTCATCGGCCAAACGGGGCAAGTCGCTGCGGGACAGGCGGCGCAAATCTGCTGGAGAGTGAATGGATTCAAGCAATTCGTTCATAAGTCAGTTGTTTCTTTCCACCACCATCGCGGCCAAGGCCCGCAATGGACCCAAGCGCGCATCGGGCAAGCCGGTATCGGTCAGCGCCTGCATGGCCTCGGTGGTCAGGGCATCGGCGTAGCGCTTGGCACCGTCCAAGCCCATCAAGGCCACATAGGTGGGTTTGTCAGCAGCTTCGTCTTTGCCAGCGGTTTTGCCCAGCAAGGCCGAGTCCGCGGTCACGTCCAGCACATCGTCCACCACCTGAAAAGCCAAGCCCAGTGCCGCGCCAAACCGGGTCAATGCCTGTTGCACGGCCTCAGGCACGCCCATCACGCAAGCAGCGCCCATTTGCACGCTGCACAAAAGCAGGGCCCCGGTTTTGAGGCGGTGCATCTCGCGCAACTGGTTTTCTGTCAGGCGCAGGCCCACACTGGCCAAATCGATGGCCTGGCCACCGGCCATGCCTTGGTAGCCCGATGCGCGGGCCAGCAAGGCCACGCAAGCGGCTTGAACATCGGCGCTGACGCTGGTGTTAGGCGGCGTCAAGATTTCAAATGCCAAGCTTTGCAAGGCATCGCCGGCCAACAAGGCTTGCGCTTGGCCAAATTGCACATGCACCGTGGGCTTGCCCCGGCGCAACACATCGTTGTCCATGCAAGGCATGTCGTCGTGCACCAAAGAATAGGCATGGATCAATTCAACGGCGCAGGCCGCGCGCAGGGCCGCAGCGCCGCCCACGCCATCGCCCACAGCTTGTGCGGTCGCCAAGACCAGCAAGGGCCGCAAACGCTTGCCCCCATCCAGCACGGCGTAGCGCATGGCCTCGCCCAAGGCAGCTGGAGAGTCGGCGCGAATGCCTTGCGACAAAGCCGACTCCACACTGGCCAAATGCGGCTGCATCCAGGTTTTCAAGTCAAAAACGGTCATGCGCCGGCGCTCCAGGGTTTGAGTTGACCGCCGTCAAGCACCTGAATTTGGTCTTCCACGGCTTTGAGCTTGTCGCGACAAAAGGCCAGCAAACTGGCACCCCGCTGGTAGCCGCTGAGCAATTGATCTAAGGGCATTTGACCCGACTCCAATTGACCCACCAGCATTTCCAGCTCGGACAAGGCCGCCTCGTAGCTCGCTGGCAGCGGCGGAGCAAACGTCTGAGCGATCTCGGTTTTAGCGGCCTTGGACATGTGGGGTTCCCTGTAAAACGAATATTTTAGGCGCTATGCAACACCCCAGATCCCACAACGCCGACGCCCGCCCTGCGGTTTTTCCTGCTTTTTGCAAGGCATGTGAGGGCCTGCACAGGATGGGTCAGTTCCAGGGGGTTAGAATCCGTGTTCTGCGGCAGGTTTTGACCTGTCATTTTTTATGCGTCGGCGTCTTCGGACACGGCGCTTGTCCCTGCCCCTTCATAGGGGGAGTCTCTAGGTCAGGTCACCCATGTCTGATTTAAGTCTTCAACTGCAGCAGGCCTCAAGCCAACTACCAGTTTCCACTTATTTCGATGAAGCGCTGTTTCAGCGCGAATTGAGCGCGCTTTTCAAATCCGGCCCACGCTATGTGGGCCACGAGCTGACTGTGCCCAACCCGGGCGACTACCACGCCTTGCCGCAAGAGGCGCAAGGCCGCGCCTTGGTTCGCAACGCACAGGGGGGGGTCGAACTCGTTTCCAACGTTTGTCGGCACCGCCAAGCCATCATGCTGCAAGGGCGTGGCAACCTGAACACCCCGCAAAAAGGCAGTTCAGGTGGCAACATCGTCTGCCCTTTGCACCGCTGGACCTATGCGCCCAACGGCCAGTTGCTGGGGGCTCCGCATTTTGCAAGCGACCCCTGCCTGCACTTGAACAATTACCCCTTGCAGTCTTGGAACGGCCTGCTGTTTGAGGCCAATGGCCGGGACATTGCCCAAGACCTTGCGGGCATGGGTCCGCGCGCCCAGCTCGATTTTTCAGGTTATGCACTGGATCGGGTGGAGTTGCACGAATGCCATTACAACTGGAAGACCTTCATCGAGGTTTATTTAGAGGACTACCATGTCGGCCCCTTCCACCCGGGGCTTGGCCAGTTTGTGACCTGTGACGACTTGCACTGGGAGTTCAAGACGAATTATTCGGTGCAAACCGTGGGGGTTTCCCAGGGTTTTGGCCAACCGGGCTCGGACACCTACAAAAAATGGCATGAGGTGCTGCTGAAATACCGCAACGGCCAGCTGCCAGAGCGCGGTGCCATCTGGTTGACGTATTACCCGCACATCATGGTCGAGTGGTACCCCCATGTGCTCACGGTGTCCACCTTGCACCCGGTCAGCGCCGATAAGACTTTGAACATGGTGGAGTTTTATTACCCCGAGGAAATTGTGGCGTTTGAACGCGAATTCGTCGAAGCCCAGCAAGCCGCTTACATGGAGACCTGTGTCGAGGACGACGAAATTGCCGAGCGCATGGACGCCGGCCGAAAGGCCTTGCTGGCCAGAGGCGACAACGAAATGGGCCCCTACCAAAGCCCCATGGAAGACGGCATGCAGCACTTTCACGAATGGTACCGTCGGCAATTGCTGAACACCTGAGCGTCAGCGGCCGATGCAAGCTTATTGGATGATTCTGGCATCGGTCTTTTTTGCCTCCATGAGCGTATGCATCAAGTTCGCATCCATTTATTTCAACACCTTTGAACTGGTTTTTTACCGGGGCCTCATCGGCATCGTCTTCATGGTGGCCCTTTGCCGCAGCCAAAACGTCTCGCTGAAATCCCCGGTGACCGCCATGCATGTGTGGCGCTCGGTGGTTGGCGTGCTCGCCCTCACCGCCTGGTTTTACGCCATCGCCCACCTGCCCTTGGCCACCGCCATGACGCTCAATTACATGAGCAGTGTCTGGGTGGCGGCGTTTTTGGTGGGCGGCACCTTGGTCATGGGCAAAGCGCAGGACATGGCCAAACAAGGCCCTGTGTTCATGACGGTGGTGGCCGGTTTCGTGGGGGTGGTCATGATCTTGCGCCCCACCATCGAACAAAACCAGTTGTATGCCGGGGTCATCGGTTTGTTGTCGGGCTTGGGTTCGGCGATGGCCTACATTCAGGTGGCTGCACTGGGCCGCATGGGCGAGCCCGAGGCGCGCACGGTTTTGTATTTTTCAATCGGCACGGCCATTTTCGGTGGGCTCGCCACCGCCATGGTCGGCCCCAGCGCCTGGATTTGGCCACACGCCGTCTGGTTGCTGCCTGTGGGCCTGCTGGCGGCGCTGGGCCAACTGTGCATGACCAAGGCTTACAGCAGCGGTGCCACCTTGCTGGTGGCCAACTTGCAGTATTCGGGCATCGTCTTTGCCGCCTTGTATGGCCTGTTTTTGTTTGGCGACCAGATCCCGTGGATGGGCTGGGCCGGCATGGCCCTGATCATCGCCAGCGGCATCACCGCCACGGCCTTGCGCAACCGCGCCCTGCCTTCGGCACCCGCAGAAGAACACTGATACCCAGGAGATCCCCCATGTACAGCTTGCTCATCACGCCCGCCCAATTGACCGAACTGCAACAACAGGCCAAGCCTTGTGCCGTGCTCGACTGCAGTTTTGACCTGATGAACCCGGCATCGGCCGATGCGCTGTTTGAATCGGCGCACATTGCAGGGGCAAGGCTTGCCCACTTGGACAAACACCTGAGCACCCACATCGCAGCCCAAGCGGTCAATGGCGGGCGTCACCCCTTGCCCCAGCGTGCCCTGGTCGCCCAGTGGTTGGGCCAGCTGGGCATTCACAACGGCATGCAAATCGTGGTCTATGACCGCAACAAGGGGCATTACTGTGGCCGTTTGTGGTGGATGCTCAAATGGCTGGGCCACGATGCCGTGGCCGTGCTCGACGGTGGTCTGCAAGCCTGGCAAGACGCTGACGGTGCACTGGCATCAGGCCCGGCCGCACCAGGCACGCCCGCTTCATTTGAACTCAAAGTCCCGCTGCGTGAATTGGTTCTAACGGCCCAGGTGGCCGAAGAATTGGGCAAACCGGGGCAATGCGTCATTGACGCCCGCGCCGGTGCGCGTTACCGGGGTGAAATCGAGCCACTCGACCCGGTGGCCGGACATATTCCCGGCGCGCTCAACCGCCCATTCACCGAGAACTTCACGCAAGACGGGCGCTTCAAACCCGCTGCGCTTCTCAAAACCGAATGGGAACAGGTCTTGGCCGGTCGCCCCGCCAGCGCCGTGGTCCACCACTGCGGCAGCGGCGTCACCGCCGTGCCCAACCTGATCGCCATGGAATTGGCAGGCTTTGGCCCGACCGCGCTGTATGCGGGCAGCTGGAGCGAGTGGTGCAACACCCCGGGCTTGCCCTGCGCGCAAGGCTAAACAGGAGGGCCTGCGGTTAAGCTGAATCCGGCAGTTGGGCACGACCGAGGGGCTGACCTGCGGCCGTGCAGCGTTTCACCCAAGAGGTGAAGACCGTCGTGGGCGCAAGTGTTTGATTCATCAAGTGTTAAAAGCGCAAGCAAGCGGTCAACTGCCGGATTCAGGGTTAATGGCTGTGGCCGGCCAAGGTGCTCACAGCCAGCACCATGCCCATGCCCACCGAGAGCCAGACGATCTGCGCCAGGGTCTCGCGCGCCGACAGGCGCTTTTGCAACTGGGGAATCAGGTCGGCCAAGGCCACATACACAAAACTGCTGCTGGCCACCACCAAAAAGTACGGCAGCCAATCGTGCAGCGCGTCCACCAGAAAATAACCCACCGCCCCACCCAAGGCCGTGATGGCCCCGGCCATGGAAACCTTGACGATGGCCGCTTGGCGGCTGCTGCTGCCCAGGCGCAAAACAGCCAAGTCACCCATGTGGTGCGGCACCTCGTGGGCCATCACGGCCAAGGCGGCTATCACCCCCAAGCGCATGTCGGCCACGAAGGCCGATGCGATCAAAATGCCATCGCCAAAGCAATGCACGCTGTCGCCCGCCAGCACCGCCCACTGCCCTGAAGCCAGCGGCGAATGCTTGTGCGATGCGGCTGGGCCGTGCACATGCTGTGCGGCATGCGGGTGGTCATGCGCATGCGCATGGCGGTGCCCAGGTGGCGACTCTGGCGCATGGCCATGCGCCCCGTGCGCATGGGCATGCGCCCCGTGCGCATGGGCATGGGCGTGGCCGTGTTCATGCCCGTGGTGCCACAACTCGGCTTTGTCAAGCAAGAAGAAAAACACCAGCCCCAACAACAGGGTCAAAAACAAGGCGTGGGCACCGAGCCCGCTTTCAAAGGCCTCGGGCAAAAGGTGCAAAAAAGCCGTGGCCAACAAGGCCCCTGCGGCCAGGCTGAGCATGTGCTGGGTGTAGCGGCTGAGCACGCCAAAACTCAGCCATGCGGCCAGCCAGACGCTGCC
>CAMCNQ010000134.1 GCA_945875955.1 Limnohabitans sp. Rim8
GCATCACCAAGGCCTATTGCACCCGCGTCGGCGGCGGGCCTTTTCCAACCGAGTTGGACTGGCAGACTCCGGGCACACCCGGCTACCACATGTCGACCGTGGGTGCTGAAAAAGGCGTGACCACGGGCCGCTCGCGCCGTTGTGGTTGGTTTGATGCGGCTTTGCTCAAGCGCAGCGCCCAGGTCAATGGCTTGTCCGGTTTGTGCATCACCAAACTCGATGTGCTCGACGGCCTGAAAGAGCTGATGCTGTGCACCGGTTATGAGTTGGACGGCGAAACCATAGACATCTTGCCCATGGGGGCCGAGGACATTGCCCGTTGCAAGCCAATCTACGAAGTCATCCCCGGTTGGTCTGAAACCACCGTCGGCGTCACCGACTTGGACAAATTGCCCGCCACCGCACGCAATTACCTGGACCGCATCGCCCAAGTGACCGGCGTGCCGGTGCATGTGGTCTCCACCAGCCCCGACCGTGACCACACGATTTTGCTGCACGACCCCTTTTCCGCCTGAGCCGAGTTTGGGCCTGAACATTTGAAATCAACCCCTGAAATTTTGGAGCAACCCCATGTTGACTGAAGACGGCAAGCACCTGTACGTGAGTTACGACGAGTACCACAACCTGATCGAAAAGTTGGCCATCAAAATCCACCAATCGGGCTGGGAGTTTGACAACATCCTGTGCCTTGCCCGAGGTGGCATGCGTCCCGGTGACATTTTGTCGCGCATCTTTGACAAGCCCTTGGCCATCATGTCCACCAGTTCTTACCGCGCCGAAGCGGGCACGGTACAAGGCCATTTGGACATTGCCCGTTACATCACCACGCCCAAGGGTGAGATCGCAGGCAAAGTGCTCTTGGTGGACGACTTGGCCGACACCGGCCACACCCTGCATGCGGTGGTCAACCAACTGAAAAACAATTACCAGCCAATCACCGAATTGCGCACGGCAGTGATTTGGACCAAAGGGGTTTCGGCATTCAAGTCCGATTACTCCATCCAAGACTTGCCCACCAATCCCTGGATTCAACAGCCTTTTGAGCCCTATGACAACATCCGGCCCGAAAAATTGCTCGAAAAATGGCGCGTCTAATGGTGCATTTAATGGCTTGCCCTACAGGCAAAAAATGAACCCAAACAACCTCCTTCTGGAGGTTGTTTGCATGAGGATCAAGGCATGAACGATTCGTCACACTCCAAAAACACCACCGGCTTGATTCACCACCCCTACACGCCCCCCGGTGGTTTTCAAGCCCCTCAGCCTGGCGTATTCAAAGCCTCGACCGTGTATTTCCCGACCGTGGCCGACATGCGCCAGCGTGAGTGGAAAGACAAGTCGGGCTACACCTACGGCCTGCATGGCACACCCACCACCTATTTATTGGAAGAAAAATTGTGCACCCTAGAAGGGGGAGATCAGTGCTTGCTGGTGCCCAGTGGCTTGGCCGCTTTGACAACCGTGGCCCTGGCTTTGCTGCAAACGGGTGACGAACTTCTGTTGCCCGACAACGTTTACGGCCCGAACAAGGCCTTTGCCGAAGTCGAGTTGCGCCACTTCGGCATCACGCACCAGGTTTATGACGCGATGGATCCAGACGATCTGAGCCGAAAAATCACTGAGCGCACCCGCTTGGTGTGGTTGGAGGCTCCCGGCTCGGTCAGCATGGAGTTTTGCGATTTGCCTGAACTGGTGCGCCGGTGTCAGGCACGAGGTGTCTGGTCTGCCTTGGACAACACCTGGGGCGCGGGTTTGGCTTTTCAGCCCTTTGACCTGTTGGGCCAAGCGGCGCAGGGCGGTACGGCTTTGGCGGTGGACATCAGTGCCCATGCCTTGACCAAATACCCCAGCGGCGGCGGCGATGTGCTGATGGGCAGCATCGTCACCCGCGACCCGGCTTTGCACATGAAGATCAAGCTGTGCCACATGCGCTTGGGCTTGGGTGTGGCCGCCAACGATGCCGAAACCGTGCTGCGCTCTTTGCCCAGCATGGCCTTGCGCTACCAAGCGCACGACGCGACGGCGCGCCGCTTGGCCAAATGGTGGCAAGTCCAAGCCCAATGCGCTCAATTGCTGCACCCCGCATTTGCCGGTGCACCTGGGCATGCGCATTGGCAAGCCTTGTGTGACGCCGCACCCGGCACGGGCTTGGCTGCGGGTTTGTTCAGCGTGCTGATCGATGCACGCTACAGCCAAGCCCAGGTCGACGCCTTTTGCAATGGCTTGAAACTGTTCAAGATCGGTTTCAGCTGGGGAGGGCCGGTCAGTTTGGTGGTGCCTTATGACTTGGCTTCCTTGCGCAAGCGTCCATCGGCTCATCTGGTGCCCGGCAGTTTGGTGCGTTTTTCCATAGGATTGGAGTCGGCGCACGACCTGCTTCTTGACCTGAATCAAGCCATGCAGGCCCATTTGCCCGCGGCATAAATGGCCAGATTGAACCTAAACCCGGCTACAGTTGGCCGCTTGCTTGCGCTTGAAACACTTGATGAATCAAACACTTGCGCCCACGACGGTCTTCAGCTCGTGGGTCAAGCGCTGAACGGCCGCAGGATTGAGGTTGAATCGAACTGCGAAAACCCCGCTTTTTGCCACATCTGAAGCCTTGGCTGTGCCATGCCCGTTGGCATGCTGATCGCGCCAGACTCGAGTGGAGCGAGCCCGCGCAAGAAGCTGTTACATTGGGCTGGTTAAATTAAAGGAGTCACCTTGGCCACACCCAACTACGGATTCGAAAAACGCCAGAAAGAATTGGCCAAAAAGCGCAAAAAAGAAGACAAGCTCAAAGCCAAGTCGGATCGCAAATCGGGCGTGTTCAATGAAGACGGCAGCGAGGTGGATGTGGAGTCGGAGCCAGTCGATCAGGATAAACCGGTTGACTCCTCGGCCCCTGCAACTGCGGCATCACCAAACACAGCAGCCTGAGCCTTCTGGCCGGTTTCAGTTGAGCCTGGCACGCAGCCATGGGCCAATGCCAGCATGTCCGCCATGTGGTGGCTGGCCGGACAGAGCAAGGGCGCTTTGGCGTAGTGCACAAAGTTTTGCCCAGTGGAGGTTTCATAGCCCGGATCGTAGTGGCCTGACAAAAGCGCAGTGACCACTTCGCGCATTTGCCCGCGCTCAATCATGTCTTGCCATGCCTGCACCACGGCTTTGCCGCGCAGCGGCACCAAGCGTTCCAAGCGCTCGTTGAACATGGCTTTGTCGTGCGTGAAAAACGCATAGTCCTCCAGCAACAGGTCCACCCGGCCGGTCAATGGCATCTCCACTCGCAAACACGGGCTGGCACGCATGGCCACCATCAATTCAACCGGCACTGTCAAATTGCCCACCTTTTTGCTCTCAGCCTCCACATACACCGGCCGGTCGGCATCAAAGTGGCGCAAAGCGTCCCAAATTTGGGTCTCAAAGGCTTTTTGGCTGGGTTGCTCGGTGCCAGGAACCAGGCCCAGCACCGAACTGCGGTGGCAGGCAATGGCCTCCAAGTCCAGCACTTGTGCGCCCACCTGGTCCAAGGCCTGCAGCAAGCGGGTTTTGCCCGAGCCGGTGGGGCCGCACAGCACTTGAAAATTCAAACGCTGGGCTTGTTTGGGCGTGTCTTGCATCACCTCTTTGCGAAAGGCCTTGTAACCGCCTTCGATCAGGTGAACTTTGAAGCCGATTTGCCCCAAGATCAAGGCCAAGGCATTGCTGCGCTTGCCCCCACGCCAGCAGTACACCAAGGGCTGCCAGTTTTTGGGTTTGTCCATGACGTGGTCCTGGATGTGGCGGGCGATGTTTTGGGCCACCAGGGCCGCCCCCAGCTTTTGCGCCTCGAAGGCGTTGACCTGTTTGTACAGGGTGCCCACCCGGATGCGCTCTTCGTTGTTCAGCGAAGGCCAGCTCTGGGCATGGGGCAGGTGGTCCAGTGCATGTTCGCCTTCGGAGCGGGCATCCAAGATGGCGTCAAACTGCTTGAATTTGGCCATGGCCTCTTGGGCCGAAATCAGGTGAACGCTCATTTCAATTGTTTCTTCAAAGCAGGCCAAACATTGGCCAAAAGGCGGGGCTGGGCCAAGGCGTTGGGGTGAATGCGGTCGTTTTGAAACCACTTGAGTGGTTCCGGGTCGTCACCAATGCCGCTCAAAAAGAAGGGCACCAAACCCGCTTTTTGGTCTTGGGCCACCTGGCTGAAGGCTTCGGCAAATTGGCGGGCCATGACCGGGCCGTAATTGGGGGGCATTTGCATGCCCAGCAGCAGCACTTGCGCGCCAGCGGCCTTGGCCTGCTCGGCCATGTTCTGCAGATTGTCTTGGGTCATTTTCACGGGCAGACCACGCAAGGCGTCGTTGCCCCCCAACTCGATCACCACATGGCTGGGTTGGTGCTTTTTCAGCAAGGCCGCGATGCGCGAGCGGCCTCCCGAGGTGGTGTCACCGCTGATGCTGGCATTGATGACCGTGACGCCAGGCTTTTCTTGCGCGACTTGTTTTTCCAATAAAGCCACCCAGCCGGTGCCGCGCGGCAGGCCGTATTCGGCGCTCAATGAATCGCCGATCACCAGAATGCGCTGGGCCGGGGCCGCGTTTCCATGCGGCCAAAAGCCCCAGCAGGCAAGGGCCAGCAGGCTGCAGTTAAAGTGACGACGTCTCAACAAAGGTTTGTGCATGCCTGAATCCATCATTGCCGTGCGTGGCGTTTCAAAGAGTGTGCAAGATGCCAGCGGGCAACTGGACATTTTGCGCGATATCGAATTTTCTTTGAAAGCGGGGGAAACAGCCGCCATTGTCGGCGCTTCAGGCTCAGGCAAAAGCACCCTTCTGGCCATATTGGCCGGGCTGGACACCCCCAGCGCAGGGCAGGTGGTTTTAGCAGGGCAGTCGCTTTTCGATTTGAGCGAGGACGAACGTGCCGCTTTGCGGGCCCGCCATGTGGGCTTTGTGTTTCAAAGCTTTCAACTCATGCCCAACCTGACGGCGCTGGAAAACGTGATGCTGCCGCTGGAACTGGCCAACTTGCCCAATGCCCGCGCCACAGCCACCGCCATGTTGCAAAGGGTGGGCTTGGGTGAGCGCCTCAAGCACTTGCCCAAAGTGCTGTCGGGCGGCGAGCAACAACGCGTGGCCTTGGCGCGTGCCTTTGTGGTGCAACCCGATTTGTTGCTGGCCGATGAGCCCACAGGCAGCTTGGACCACGCTACGGGCGAGGCCATCATGGACTTGATGTTTGCGCTCAACCGCGAGCAAGGCACCACCTTGGTCTTGGTCACCCACGACCGGCAATTGGCCGACCGCTGCGAGCGCAGCTTGCTGATTCAGGCTGGGCAATTGCGCGAAACCCGCGTCCCTGAAGAGCAACGATAATTGGGGCATGTCATCCCATAAAGTGTTGTTCGGTTTTCATGCCGTTGGCGTTCGTTTGAAGATCGCCCCCCAATCCGTTGTTGAAATCCATTACGAGGTGACACGCCGTGACGCGCGCATGCGCAGCTTCATCGACAAGGCCCGCGACTCGGGCATGCGCCTGATCGAGTCCGATGGCGAGCGCCTGGCCAAACTGGCTGGCGGCCATGGTCACCAAGGCGTGGTGGCCATGGTGGCCCCCATGCCCCAGAACCATTCACTGGATGACTTGCTGGACAGCGTGGTGGGCCCGCCTTTGCTGTTGGTGCTGGACGGCGTGACCGACCCGCACAACCTGGGCGCTTGTCTGCGCGTGGCCGATGGCGCAGGCGCGCATGCCGTCATCGCCCCTAAAGACCATGCGGCGGGCATCAATGCCACGGTGGCCAAAGTGGCCAGTGGGGCCGCAGAAACCATGCCTTATTTCATGGTCACCAATTTGGCCCGCACCTTGGGTGAGCTCAAAGAGCGCAGCATCTGGGTGGTGGGCACCAGCGACGATGCGCCCCGCACGGTCTACCAAGCCGACTTGAAAGTCCCCACCGCCTTGGTGTTGGGAGCCGAAGGGGCGGGCATGCGCCAGTTGACCCGCAAAAACTGCGACGAGTTGGTCAGCATCCCCATGCGCGGCGCGGTCGAAAGCCTGAACGTGTCGGTGGCCAGTGGCGTGTGCCTGTATGAGGCCTTGCGCCAGCGCTCGTGATGAATTCCATTTCGCTTCAGAAGAAAGGCCTGTCCATGAACCACCGCATTTCACGCGCCGCTCTGGGTGGCGCGCTGCTCTCGGCCCTGCTGCTGAGCGCTTGCACCCAAGAGCAGCAAAACAAAATCAGCCGCGACATTCAAAACTGGACAGGCACCAATGGGGTCATGGAGGTCTATGCCGGCGACAAGGTGGTGCGCCGCTTTTTGAAGGTGGACAAAGTCAGCACCGCCTTGGGCACCGATGACGCCAAGCCCCGGGCTTACCGGTACGGCTACGGTGTGCTCGATGAGAACCTGAACATGGTGGTCGATCCAGGCGAGAAAAAAGTTTATTTCGAGGTCAGCGATTACTCGAACACCGTGTTTTTTGAAAACCCGCGCTGAAGTCTTGATGTCTTGGGCCAGGGGGCTTTCGCTACAGCCTGAAACCCCCATTCAAACCCAGCCCATTGCGCCAAGCGCTGCACCGGTACCAATGAGCCAAAGCAAGTGAATGCGGGTGCGCCACACCAGCAGCAAGGCGAACAAAGTCAGCAGCCACAGTGGCCAGTCGCGAGCGGGCTGGTTATGGCTGGCGATCAAGAGCCAGCCCGTGGACATCAACAGTGCAATGACGACCGGTGACACGCCCAGTTTGAAGGCCCGTATGCCCAAGTTGTCTCGGTGGCGTTGCGCCCAGCGGGTGGTGGTGTAGGTCAGGATGGACGAAGGCAGCATGAAGCCCAGCAGACTCAGGACAACGCCCAAGCCCGACAAGCCCACGCTGTACCACCCCCCGCCCAAACCAGCGCCTGCGTTCAGACCCACATTCCAGCCGATCACGGCCACAAACAACACATTGGGTCCGGGCGCCGATTGCGCCAGCGCAATGGAAGAGCTGAATTGTGTTTGGCTCAACCAATGTTGTTCTTGCACCAAAAACCGGTTGATGTCCGGCGCGGTGATGATCGCGCCGCCCACGGCCAACAGGGACAGGGACAAGAAGTGGTTGAAAAACGCCAGCCAATCGCTCACGCTCAGTTGCAAGGCCAGGCTCATGCGGAGCCCCCCTTGTCCAGTATTTGCCGCGTGAGTTGAAAATAAGCCCAGCCACAAGCGGCGCTGCCCAGCCCCAACAGGACCCAAATCAGTGGCCAGCGCATCACGCCCACGCACACGAAGGTGGCCAAGATGAAGGCCAAGCACACCGGCTGGCCCATTGGGTTGTGTTTCAAAGCGCTGGTCAGTTTGATGCCGGTCGCGGCAATCAAACCGGCTGAAACGGCCCCCATGCCGCGCAAAGCGCCTTGCGCCCATGTGGTCTCCGATATGCTGGCAAAAGCCATGGCCAACAACAAAACGACACACAAAGGCGCCAACATCAGGCCCGCCAAGGAGGCGAGTGCACCGCCCAAACCAAAAAACCGACCCCCGATCATCAGGCAAAAATTCACCATATTAGGTCCGGGCAAAATTTGCGCCACCGCCCAGTCCTCCACAAATTGGGCGGGCGTCATCCAGCGCTTTTTTTCGACCACTTCGCGCTGCACCACGGCAAATACCCCGCCGAAGCCTTGCAAGGCCAGCCAGGTGAAAGACACAAACAAATCGGTTTTGGAGCGTGGCTGGCCAAGGGGCAGGTTTTCAGGCATGGCCTGCATTATCCGGCCGATGGCAAGGCCGCTGTGTCACCCTCAAGCCACACCAGTTGACCCCGGCCGCTTTCGTTCAGGCGCGCCACCAAGCCCGCTGCTTGGGGTTCGGGCAAGTCAAAGTGCAA
>CAMCNQ010000135.1 GCA_945875955.1 Limnohabitans sp. Rim8
CTTGCCAAGCATGGACTTGCCCCTGCATCAAGTTTGGCAAATCGCAAACGGGCAGCAACCAAGCACGCCAAGCCTGTGGCATGTCTTGGGCGTCCACCGTTTGAGCATCGAACACATCGGTGAACTGCGTGACCACCAAGTGATTTAATCTTTGTTCGGGCGGCAAGGCGTCACTGGCTTGTGCCAAGTCGGGGGCCAAATCGGCCGTGGTCACCGCGACTTTGGTGTCGGGGTCGGTGATGTAATGCTTCAACTCTTCGGCCCGGTTCATCGGATTGACAGGCACGACCACCGCATCGATTCGCAAGATGGCGAAATGCGTCACCACCAGTTGGGGGCAATTTTGCATATCAAGCACGACGCGGTCGCCCGCTTGCACGCCCAAAGCGGTCAGCTGCCTGGCCATTTGTTCTGCACTGGAGAGCAGCTCTTGAAAAGTCCACACCCGCCCCATGAACACCAAGGCCGTTTTTTGCGGGTAGCGCATGGCACTGATGGCCAAATTCATCCATAAAGAAGTGGCCGGGGGGACGATTTTCGCTGGCAAGCGTGTCGGCCAAACGGCGTCATGGATGGGCATCCGCAGTCTCCTGGTTGTGTTTTTGGTACTTCATGTTACACGGCGGTTAACGCGACTGCGCTGTCGCTTGGTCACTGTTGGGACCAAGCGAATTTGAGGCCCCAAATTGTCAAATTCATTCCAATAGTTGCAACAATTAGAATTTGAGTACATAATATTTAAAAAATAAGATGCTTAAAAACACTATCTTTTAGTATTTCATTTTCAATTAGTAACAATTTTGACCCTCATAAAAGTTGATTTTTTTATTTTTATTACTAAAATAAACCATTATGCAAATAAACCCTGTCACCGAAACACCTGAAGACTACTGCGGCACGACCTATGCCGCCAAGCTTTTGGGACTGTCTGTGGGCACCATACAAACACTCGTTGAAAAAAACGAGCTGCAAGCTTGGAAGACGCAAGGCGGGCATCGCCGCATTTCAATGCCGTCCATTCGCGAGTACCAACGCAAACACAACATGATGACGGTGCAAAGCACCCCCATTGACAACCGCTTGAGGGTTTTGTTGGTCGAAGACGATGCGGTCACCCGCGAAATGTTGCGCGGCTATTTCAGCCGCTCCAGCATGCCTGTGGACTGCACCACCATGTCTTCTGGGTTGGAGGCATTGATTGACATTTCCAGCATCAAGCCCGATATTTTGATCACCGATTTGGACATGCCGGGGGTCGATGGTTTCGAGTTGCTGCGCACGCTCAAACTCAATCCTCAGTTTAACCGCATGATCACGCTTGTTCTCTCAGTGCTGAGCCCAGAGGAAATCGAAAGCAAAGGCGGTTTGCCCGATGGCAGCGTCTTCATGGCAAAGCCCATCAATGCCGACTGGTTCAACGGTTTCTTTACCGCGTTTTTTGCGCGCAGAGCCCTGGAAGTTTCCATCTCTTTGCAAGAAATCAGCCCAGCTGCAGTGTCCTGACTGGCATGGTAGAAAGCCGACTTTGACCATTCAAGCCAGCGCCTGTGTGGCCTCCACCACCAGTCGAGCAACCACACTGGCCTGAACGCTGGCCATGGCGCGTATGCGCATACCGCGCCCGCATTTCAAAACGATTTTGCAGTGGTAATCCAGCCCATCGGTCTGTCCGGGGCAATTGCTGGTAATGCGTCTTGTCCATTGGCTTTTGCCATCGACTTCAAGGCTCAATCCATGCCAGGCTTGCGCCATTTCATCTTCGGGCACCTTGACTTGCAAGCTGACATCAACGTCAAAAACACGGTCTCTGGACAGCGATGCGGGAATGTTCAAAACCGCCACCGATTCGCCTGAACGCTCACAAAGCCAATGCTCAGGCACAAGCCCATCGGTTTTCATTTTTTCAATACTTGGGGAAACTCCCCTTTGTCTATCAACAGTCGCAAGTCGTCCGCCCCACCGATCAGCACACCATTGACAAAAACCATGGGCAAGGTGGGCCATCCAGACCACATTTTCAAGGCATTTCTGCGGCGCCATTGCGACAAATAGCTCCCAAAAGCCAAATACCGATAGCTCACGCCCAGATCATCCAAGGCCTTGCGGGCCTTGCCAACAAAGGGGTTGCCCGCCATGCCCACCACCACGACCGCCTCTTGAGCCATAGCGGAAACCACCTGGTCAATCACATCGGCATGCAGTTGGGCGACTTTTTCGCGGATCGCCGGGTGGAGGGCGCTTTCCTCGAGCATTAAACGGGGCATCCGCATTCTCCTGTTGCATTCCCAAAATGGGAAATGAATTTGACGCACCAAGCGCATCTGAGCGTGGATGATAAGCCTTGGGTCGTTTGGCCCCTGCAAGCACCCAGCGTTCGATGGCCAAATCTGCCATTCCACCCTTGTCACAGTCATTCACACGCGCTGGTTTTATTCGTGCGCGCCCTGTCAGCCGCCATGCGCCTGCATGGCTTTGCCCACCTCCAAGGCCCCTTGTTCAGAGCCCGAACGCGGCACAAGCGCACCTTTCAAATCGGTCAGCTGCGCAAGGGCCTGCGCCAATTGCTCGGGGGTATCCACGCCATCGCCCAGATAAATGCCCTGGGTCAGGGTGATCTGAGCGGCCTCAAAACTGCCCGCCCCGGCACAGATGATGGTTCGGTTAGGGGCCTCTTGACTGGCCATGACCAACATGGCTGGCACCACCGCATGGGGCTCAAGGGCCTTGAGCACCTGCTCGGGCATCAGGCCTTCGGTCATGCGGGTGGCGGCAGTCGGGGCCAAGGCGTTGACTCGGATGTCGTGCTTTTCCCCTTCTATAGACAGGGTTTGCATGAGGCCTGCCAGGGCCATCTTGGCGGCACCGTAATTGGCTTGGCCAAAATTGCCATACAGGCCACTGGAGGAAGTGGTCATGACCACGCGGCCATAGTTTTGTGCCTGCATGATGGGCCAGACGGCTTTGGTGCAATGCACCGCACCCATGACATGCACCTCCATCACCAATCGAAAATCGTCCAATTCCATCTTGGCAAAGCTCTTGTCTCGCAAGATGCCAGCGTTGTTGACCAAGATGTCCACCCGGCCCCAGGCGTCCATGGCCTGTTGAACCATTTTTTCCACCGCTTCAAAGTCGGTCACCGAAGCGCCGTTGGCCATGGCCTGGCCACCTGCAGCGTGAATTTGATCGACCACCGCCTGCGCCGCCGACACCGAGCCGCCGACACCATGGACGTCGCCGCCCAAGTCGTTGACCAGCACCTTGGCTCCCCGGGAGGCCAAAGCCAATGCATGTTGTCTGCCCAATCCGCCACCGGCTCCGGTGACGATGGCGACGCGGCCGTTGAAATCTATGCGCATGGGGGTTCCTGGGTTCAATCTTGGTGAATGGGTGACAGGGCGTCGCCGCGCCATCTGCTAATCTGGCTTTCGACAAAAGCCAAGCCCCCACTTTAAAACAGCCAAGGCCTTGGCTGTGTTGCACGATTGACACCGGCCCATGGAACTGAACAACGAAACCATCACCTCCCCCCCGCTGGACTCCGCCTCGGTGGTTTTGCTGCGAGACACTGCGCAAGGCATGCAAGTGCTGCTGCTCAGGCGGCACCAAGCTTCCAGTGTTTTGGGCGGGGCCTATGTTTTTCCGGGTGGCAAACTGGACCCCGATGACCAACACCCCAGTGTGTTGACCCTTTTGAGCCAAGATGCCGAGACCTTGAAAAACCGCTTGGCCGAGCCCGCGCTGCGTCCAGAAAAGGCTGCGGGCCTGTTTGTGGCTGCCATTCGCGAGGCCTTTGAGGAGTGCCGAATTTTGCTGGGGCAGCCAAAGCGGCACAGCCAGCCGATTGAGGCTTTGCAGTTGGCTTTGGCCAATGCCCAAAGCTGGCCGCAGGCTTTTCAAGCCTTATCCCTGCAAATGAACACCCATGATTTGGTGCCATGGACCCGCTGGATCACCCCCAAACAGGCCTCAGTGACCCATAAACGCTTTGACACCCGGTTTTTCATCACCCGGGTTCCAGAAGACCAAACCGCCGCACACGACAACCATGAAGCCACCGAAACCCTGTGGACAACACCGCGCGAGGCGCTGGTGCGGTATTGGGACAGAGACATCGAATTGGCCCCGCCGCAAATCATGAGCTTGGCGCACCTGGCAAGGCACCCCAGCACCCAAAGTGCACTGGCCGAAGCCCAAAGCCGCCCGCCCCCTGTGGTGGAGCCTGAACCCTTTGACCAAGATGGCATACGCACGATTTGTTACCCCGGTGACCCCCGGCACTCGGTCCTCCAGGCGGCATTTCCGGGTCCCAGCCGCTTGTTGTTCAAAAACAAGCGCTTTGAACCTGAAATGGGTTTATCAGTTTTGATTGATTGATTGAAAACCTTGGATTACAATTTGTAACCATTCACCGTCAATTTGCACATTTCACTGTATGAGCCAATCATCTGCGCCTCTTTATTTGTCTGTGGACCGGGCCATGGAATTCATTGGCGATGCCGATGGTGTGTTGTCATTGCTCAAAACCTTGCACGCGACCCTGGGCGATGACTTGCCGCGGCTCAAAACCTTGCTGGACCAAGACGACATGCACGGGGTCAACCGCCTGCTGCACCAACTCAAAGGTTTCACACCTGTCTTCTGTGTTGACAGTTTGGTGGAGTTGGTGGTCTCCGTGGAACAGCTCAGCAAGCACGGCGATGCGCAAGAGGTGCGCAATGCCTACAGCAGTTTGGCGCCCCAGTTGGAGCAGCTGCGCGGCGAAGTCGCCGAACACTTGGCCCAACACACCCACGGCTGAACTTTCTGCGCCTTTTTGACAAAAGACGGTCTGGCAATCAGACTGGCATTTCCTCGGCAATGGGGTTGTGGTTCAAAGCGCCTTGTGCGGCCAACCATCGCGAAATCAGGCTCGGATCGTGCAACAGACGCAATTGCTCAAATGCTTCTTGAGCCTCCGGGTAAACCCGGCGCAAATAATTCAGCCATTGCTTGAGGCGCCCTGCCCGGTGACGCGGTGCCACGCGCAAACCAATGCCTTGCCAAAACAGTCGCATCAATTCCACGATGTGCAGCCAAGTGACCGCCGCGCTTTGGGCACCCCCCTTTGCAGCAGCATCGTGCTGGGCAATGGCCAGCGCCAAGCCCGGATCGGCCACCATGCCACGGCCGATCATCAAGCGATCACAGCCCGTCACGGCGCGACAGCGCAAAGCGTCTGACAAGGTCCAAATTTCACCATTGGCCACCATGGGCAAGCGCACATGCTGGCGCAAATCGGCGATCCTGTCCCAATACGCCGGTGGACGGTAGCCGTGCGCCTTGGTCCGGGCATGGACCACCAAGTCGCTCGCCCCAGCGGCCTCAATGGCCAAGGCGCAATCCTCTGCGCGGCTGTCGTCGTTAAAACCCAAGCGCATCTTGGCCGACACGGGGATGTGCGCGGGCACGGCGCGCCGCACGGCCGCCACAATTTGCCCCACCAGTTCAGGTTCGTCCAACAACACGGCCCCCCCTCGGTGCTGGTTCACCGTCTTGGCGGGGCAGCCAAAGTTCAAGTCTATCCCTGCGGGCGCCAACTCGGCCAAGGCAGCGGCGTTGTCAGCCAAGCACACCGGGTCTGAGCCCAGCAACTGCACCCGGACGGGCACCCCAGACAAGGTGCGGCTGTGGTTAAGCAATTCCGGGGCAACCCGGATGAAGGCGCGGCGCGGCAGCACGGTGTTGGTCACGCGGATGAATTCGGACACACACATGTCCACACCGCCTACACGCGTGAGCATGTCACGCAGCGTGTGGTCCAGCAGCCCCTCCATGGGTGCCAACAAAATTCGCGCCCCCAAGTTGCTCATGGCCATCCGGGCGAGGGCTTAAGCCAATTTGCGCTTGAGGCGCACTTCTTCCACTTTCACGCCTCCCAGGGGCACGGTGCGGGCGGTGTTCATTTCGCGTTTGAAACCGGCCAAGTCATGAAAACGCAGGGTTTTTTCGTGCAACAAAGGCAACCAGACCGTGACATCGGTGCAGCCCTCGTCTTCCAGGCCCTCTCGGGCCGCGTCCCACAGGGCCAGTCCAATGCCTTGGCCCAAGCGCTCGGGTGCGGCGTAGATGGCCCAGATTTCACCCGTGGTGTTTTTGGACTTGGGGTCGCGCGTACGGTCAAAACCCACAAAGCCCACCACCTCTTGGCCCACCGTGGCCACCACCACCTGGGGCTCGCCGTATTCAATGGCCTCTTTCCAGAAAGAAACGCGTTTGGCCATGGGGGTGGCGCTCCAGTGGGTTTCAGGCACTTGGTCTTTGTAAGCGGCCAGGCAGGCGCGCGCATGCAAAGCGGCAACAGCAGGGGCATCTTGAAGGGTGGCAAATCGGACTTGGATATCGGACATGGCGAGAAGGAAATTAAAAAAACAAGCGGTTCAGCAGGTGTTTTTTGTTGAACCAAACCCGGTATTGTCACCGCTTCAGTTATCTTCAACGCATGCGTAAGCCATTGACATTGCACAAAATCTGGATCTTGGGCTGGTGCCTCTTGATGCTGGGCACCGCTTCTGCCCAAAACACCGCCGCAGCCGTTGCGGTTGCCCCTGCCCTGAGTTCGGCCCTTTTTGAAGACAGCATGGCCGAGCGCACCCGGGCCTGCACCGTCTGCCATGGCCTGCAAGGCCGGGCCGGTCCCGATGGCTATTACCCCCGTTTGGCCGGCAAACCCGCCGGGTATTTGCACAACCAATTGCGCAACTTTGCGCAAGGCCGCCGCCATTACGAGTTGATGACCCGCTTGGTCGACCCCCTTACAGACGCATACCTGGGCGAGATGGCGCAGTATTTTTCTTCCCTGAGCCTGACCTACCCCAAGCCCACTGCCAACAACGCCATTTCTGCCGAACGCCTGGCCAAAGGCCAGCAACTGGTGACGCAAGGCGATGCCTCGCGTGGTTTGCCCGCTTGCACCGAATGCCACGGCGCGCGTTTAACCGGGGTGCAGCCCCATGTGCCCGGCTTGCTGGGCCTGCCCCTGGATTACCTGAATGCCCAGTTGGGGGCATGGCAAAACGGCCAACGCCGCGCCCATGCACCCGACTGCATGGCCGAAGTGGTCAGGCGCATCCCCACCGAGGACCTGATTGCCGTGTCCAGTTGGTTGGCGCGGCAGGCTTTGCCGGCAGATACCCAACCTGCCCCAAGCCGCCCCAAAGGCCCGGCTTTGCCAGAGGCTTTGCGCTGCGGCAGCGCACCCGAGCTGTCACCGCTTGCATCAGGTCGGCCATGAAAACCGTTCGCCCGCTGAATTGGCGCAAGGCGCTGGCCGTGGTTGTTTTGGCCCTGATCGCTTGGGTGGTTTGGGACAACTGGGGCCGCGACGGGCTCAGCCCCAGCGCAAGTTCGCCCAAGGCCACGCCAACCGCTGAGGACAAAGCGGCCCAGACCTTGCGCGGGCAGTATTTGGCCCGGGCTGGCAATTGCGTGGCCTGCCACAGCGCGCGCGGCGCCGAGCCCCTGTCTGGCGGTCGGCGCATTCAAACCCCATTTGGCGATGTCTTCAGCAGCAATTTGACACCCGACATCGGCACCGGCTTGGGCAGCTGGAACAGCGACGATTTTTGGCGTGCCCTGCACCGAGGCCGCTCCAAAGACGGTCGCTTGCTGACACCGGCCTTTCCCTACAACCACACCAGCGTGATGACCCGCGCCGACAGCGATGACCTGCTGGCCTGGCTGCAAAGCCTGCCGCCTGTGGTTCAAAAGACAGCGCCAAACACCTTGGTTTGGCCCTTTGGCACACCAGTGGCACTGGCCGTTTGGCGCAGCCTGTTCTTTCG
>CAMCNQ010000136.1 GCA_945875955.1 Limnohabitans sp. Rim8
GAAATCTCAAATTCCCATCATCGCCTTGACCGCCGACGTCTTGCAAGACGCCAAAGACCGGGCCAAGGCCGCAGGTGTCTCGGCCTTTATCGCCAAACCGATCAAGCCAGAGGAGCTGGAGGCGGAAATCGCCCGCATGCTCGCCAGCGAGCAGACCCAAGCCGCGTAGCCGTGTAGCCGAAAACTTGCAAGCCCGGTCGTGCGGCTTTTATGTTGCCCTCGAGGCGCAGCGCGGCCAGCGCATTTGCGGCGCAACTCAAGAAACGGGCGGAAAAAAATGGTAAGTGTAAAACGCTTGGTCACGTTTCCAGCCTTGTGCCTCGTAGGTCGCCTGTGCGGTGGCGTTTGCGGTGTCGGTTGTCAATGAAATGCGCACGGCCCCCATGGCATGGCCGTAAGCAACGGCGGCATCCAACAGCAAAGAACCAATGCCTTGACGCCGGTGGCTGGGCAGTACAAACAGATCATTGAGCAAAAACGTTCGTGCCATCGACACCGAAGAAAAACTGGGAAACATTTGCGTAAATCCCACAGCCTTGGGGCCCTCCCATGCCAAAAAGATGACCGACTCGCCGTGGTTGAATTTGTCGATTAAAAAGACACTGGCCGCCTGCAGATCGCCGGCCTGTTTGTAAAACTGCCGGTACGCGTCAAACAGTGGAACCAACGCCTCCAGATCAGCCAAAATGGCTTGCCGAGTCACTGTGTTTTGCATGTCATCTTTCCTTGAATGGGCGAAGGACCAAATGCCCTTGAATCACCGCCGTGGGTTTATTTGAGCAGGCCTTTGGCCCGCATGGCTGTGCGCACCCCAGGCCGTTCGGCCCCGCGGGCGCGCAAAGCCATCAGTTGGTAGCGCGCCAGTTCCCCGGTTGGAGGGGCCAGGCCCGGGACCGGCACTTGGTCCGCGATGCACTGCAAGATCGCCGCCACTTCGGTCAGGCGCGTGCCGTCTTGCAGTTCCAACAAGGGCACATAGCCAAGTGGCTTGATCTGGTGGTCATCCGTGCCTTCGGCCAAGCGGGGTGTTTTGGTGCTGGCCAATACCGGCGCAAAGTCAAGTCCGGTTTCGTGCAAGGCGATGTGCGCACTCAAGGAGCAGGCGCCAGGGCTGTCATAAAGTTTCATGTTCGCAATTCCTGGTTCAGGGCATCAGACGGGCAAGCAAGCGGATCTCGGGCCCGGCCAGCGCCTGGGGAACAGGCCAGGCTCGTCAAGCCAAATCGGCCTGCAGCCTCTCGGCCACCCCGGCCCAATCGGCGTCTTCGGCAATGGCCTCGCTCAAAAACGCCAACTGGCTGGGTGTCCAAATCGGCGCTTCCAACAAACTGCAGTGGCGACAAGCCCCTTGGTGTTGGGCGATAAATTGGGCCACCGCATCGGGCTCATGGGGCAAGCCCAGTTGTTTGAACAAATTGCTCAGGCTGTGGTCGGTGGTGTCCATGCGATGGCCTTGGCTCAGATGATGGGTTTGTGAGGCTTGAATTTTCTCAATAGAGTACTATTTGATGACAATATTTTCTGAAAAATACCATGACACACAAACTTCAATTGGTTTTGGGCCCCGAATCGACAGGGCTGTTCAACTGCGCGGCCGAGGGCCAAAGGCATGGCCTGATTGCTTGGGGCCATGCCACATTGACAGCCCGTTTTTTTAACGGCGACGCGATCAGCCCAGGGCGCTTGGAGCATGCGATTGAATGGACAGAAGACCGCATTCAAGCCGCCCATGCCGACATTCCCCCTGGCGCACAGCTTTACACCAGCGAAGACGACCTGCGTACGCTCGCTGTGGTCAGTGGTGTCAGTGCCAGCGAAGACATGCTTTTGCACGTCGAGGCGGTCGAGGCCACCTTCAGCCGTTTGGTCATGCAGGCGTTTGGACAAGCCCCACATCAAGAGGCTTTGCCGAGTTCAGCGCGTTTTTTTTCGACCGTGGTGTTTGTTCGCGAGTTGATGCACCACCTGCATTTCCCGCAAATCCATGTGGTGGACAAGCACAGCTTGCCGCCGGTGGCGCAGGCGTCCTTGTCGCTCAGTGAGCAAGCGCTTTGAGCACCGCATCGCCCATTTCGCGGGTGCTCACTCGGGTGGTGCCCGCGCTGTAAATATCGGCCGTGCGCAGGCCTTGGGCCAAGACTTTTTGCACCGCCGCTTCAATGCGCTGCGCCGCTTCTTCTTGGCCCAAGCTGAAGCGCAGCATCATGGCCGCTGACAAGATGGTGGCCAATGGGTTGGCAATGCCTTTGCCCGCAATGTCGGGCGCACTGCCGTGGCTGGGCTCGTACAGGCCTTGGTTGCGGGTGTTCAGGCTGGCCGAGGGCAGCATGCCAATCGACCCCGTGAGCATGGAGGCTTCGTCTGACAGGATGTCGCCAAACATGTTGCCGGTGACCACCACGTCAAAGCGCTTGGGTTCCTTGACCAGTTGCATGGCGGCGTTGTCCACATACATGTGGTCCAAGGCGATATCCGGGTATTCCTTGCCGACTTCACTGACCACGTCTTTCCAGAACTGGAAAGTCTCCAGCACATTGGCTTTGTCGACGCTGGTGACGCGCCCTTCTTTGCCTGCGGCTTTGCGCTTGCGCGCGGCTTGAAAAGCCACGTGGGCGATGCGCTCGATCTCCGGCTTGGAGTAGCGCATGGTGTCAAAGGCTTCTTCCGAGCCAGGAAAATGCCCGTCGGTGGCAATGCGGCGGCCACGTGGCTGGCCAAAGTAGATGTCGCCCGTCAGCTCGCGGATGATGAGGATGTCCAGACCGGAAATCAGCTCGGGCTTGAGGCTGGAGGCGCCCACCAGCTGCGCGTAGCAAATGGCAGGTCGGAAGTTGGCGAACAGGCCCATGTTTTTACGCAGGCCCAAAATCGCTTGCTCGGGCCGCAGCGGGCGGTCCAGCGTGTCGTATTTCCAGTCTCCCACTGCACCGAACAACACGGCGTCGGACGCCATGGCCAGCTTGAGCGTGGCTTCTGGCAGGGGGTGCCCAAAGGCATCGTAAGCCGCACCGCCAACCAGGGCGGTTTCCATCTCGAACTTCAGGTCAAGCGTGTTCAGGACTTTGACGGCTTCGGCGACGATTTCGGTGCCGATGCCATCACCCGGGAGGACTGCGATTTTCATGTGAATTCTCTGGTCGTGTTTTGTGAAGGAGCTTGCCTGCAAGCGAATGGGCGCTTGGCCAGCATCGCCATCAGGCTGGCTCCTACAAGAAAGTCAGTTGGCGGTGTGCGCCAACCAGGGCTTGGTGGCCAAGCGTTCGGCTTCAAAGGCTTTGATTTTGTCGGCGTGGCGCAGGGTCAGGCCGATGTCGTCCAGGCCATTGATCAGGCAGTATTTGCGAAAGGCCTGCACTTCAAATGGGGTCTCTTCGCCTTGGGGACGAACCACCACCTGGCGTTCCAAATCCACCGTGAGTTGGTAGCCAGGAAAGGCCAAAACCTCGTCGAACAACTGGGCCACCACTGCTTCGGACAGCACGATGGGCAGCAGGCCGTTTTTGAAGCAGTTGTTGAAGAAGATGTCGGCAAAGCTGGGCGCGATCACGCAGCGAAAGCCGTATTGGTCAATGGCCCAAGGCGCGTGCTCTCGGCTGGAGCCGCAGCCAAAATTTTTGCGGGCCAGCAAGACGCTGGCGCCTTGGTAGCGTGGATGGTTCAGCACAAAGTCCGGATTGGGCTTGCGGCTGGCCGGGTCTTGGCCGGGAAAGCCTTCGTCCAAGTAGCGCCATGCATCGAACAGGTTCGTGCCAAATCCGGTCTTGCGAATGGATTTGAGGAATTGCTTGGGAATGATGGCGTCGGTGTCGACATTGGCGCGGTCCATGGGGGCCACCAAGCCGTGCAGGAGGGTGAATTTTTGCATGTGGTTGTGCTTCAGGCGAATTTTCGGATGTCGACAAAATGGCCATGGATGGCCGCCGCTGCGGCCATGGCTGGGCTGACCAGATGGGTTCGGCCACCGGCGCCCTGACGGCCTTCAAAATTGCGGTTGCTGGTGCTGGCGCAGCGCTCGCCGGGCTCCAAGCGGTCGGCGTTCATGGCCAGGCACATGGAGCAGCCGGGTTCGCGCCACTCAAAGCCAGCGGCTTTGAAAATCTCATGCAGACCTTCTTGCTCGGCTTGGGCCTTGACCAGGCCAGAGCCAGGCACCACCATGGCCATGGTGACGTTTTTGGCGACTTTTTGCCCCAGCTTTTTAACCACAGCAGCCGCTTCGCGCATGTCTTCAATGCGGCTGTTGGTGCACGAACCAATGAACACCTTGTCGATGGTGATGTCGGCCAAGGCCTTGCCGGGCTGCAGGCCCATGTAGGTCAGGGCCCGTTCAATGGCGTCGCGTTTGACATCGTCTTTTTCTTTGTCAGGGTCCGGTGTGTGGCCGTCGATGCCCAGCACCATTTCGGGCGAAGTGCCCCAGGTGACTTGCGGCACGATGGCGCTGGCGTCGAGTTTGACCACGGCGTCAAAGTGTGCGCCAGGGTCGGATTGCAGTGTTTTCCAGTAAGCCACGGCGTGGTCCCACTCCACACCCGTGGGCGAGAGCAAGCGGCCTTTGACGTAGTCGATGGTTTTCTCGTCCACAGCCACCAAGCCAGCGCGCGCGCCAGCTTCGATGGCCATGTTGCACACCGTCATGCGCGCTTCCATCGACAGGGCGCGGATGGCCGAGCCAGCAAACTCAATGGTGTAGCCGGTGCCGCCAGCGGTGCCGATCTTGCCAATGATGGCCAGCACAATGTCTTTGCCCGTGAGGCCTTTGGCGAGTGTGCCTTCGACCAAAATGCGCATGTTCTTGGCTTTTTTGGCCAACAAGGTTTGCGTGGCCATGACGTGCTCAACTTCGGAGGTGCCGATGCCGTGGGCCAAGGCACCAAAAGCGCCGTGCGTTGAGGTGTGGGAGTCGCCGCAGACCACGGTCATGCCGGGCAGGGTGGCACCGTTTTCCGGACCAATCACGTGAACGATGCCTTGGCGTTTGGACAGGAAGGGGAAAAAGGCGGCCGAGCCATACTCTTTCATGTTCGCGTCCAGCGTGGTGATTTGCTCTTTGCTGACGGGGTCGGTGATGCCGTCGTAACCCAACTCCCAGCCGGTGGTGGGGGTGTTGTGGTCGGCGGTGGCCACGATGGAGCTGACGCGCCAGACTTTGCGACCGGCTTGGCGCAGGCCCTCAAAGGCTTGCGGGCTGGTCACTTCATGAACGAGGTGACGGTCGATGTAGAGGACGGAGGTGCCATCTTCTTCGGTGTGAACGACGTGCTCGTCCCAAATCTTGTCGTAAAGCGTGCGTGTCATCTTGCTTCCTTGGTGTCCAAGTTTGTCATTTTATGCGTTCTTGCCAAAGAAAAAGCCCGCTCAGGTTGAACCTTTGCGGGCTTTGAGGGCCTGGGCGACGGTTTACAGTCGCCTGCAAGACGGCCTGGCGGCTCAGCGCTGGGCCGGCACGTCGCGGCGGGGCGAACCTGTGAACAACTGGCGTGGTCGGCCGATTTTGTACTCGGGGTCGCCGATCATTTCGTTCAACTGGGCGATCCAGCCTACAGTGCGGGCCAATGCGAACACACCGGTGAACAGGTTCACAGGGATGCCAATGGCGCGCTGCACGATGCCGGAGTAGAAGTCCACATTGGGGTAGAGCTTGCGGCTGACGAAATAGTCGTCTTCCAGGGCGATCTTTTCCAATTGTTTGGCCAATTTGAACAAGGGGTCGTTTTCCAGGCCCAATTCTTTCAGCACTTCATCGCAAGTTTCTTGCATCAACTTGGCGCGGGGGTCGTAGTTTTTGTACACGCGGTGGCCAAAACCCATGAGCTTGACGCCGGAGTTTTTGTCTTTGACCTGCTCCATGAACTCACCCACTTTGCTGATGCCACCCATTTTTTGGATGTCTTCCAGCATGTTCAGGCAAGCTTCGTTGGCGCCGCCGTGGGCCGGGCCCCACAAGCAGGCCACGCCCGCCGCGATGGCCGCAAACGGGTTGGTGCCCGAGGAGCCGCACAAACGGACGGTGGAGGTAGAGGCGTTTTGTTCGTGGTCTGCGTGCAGCGTGAAGATGCGGTCCATGGCGCGTTCCAGCACCGGGTTGACCACATAATCTTCGCAGGGCACGCCAAACATCATGCGCAGAAAATTGCCCGAATAGGACAGCTTGTTTTGCGGGTACATGAAGGGCTGGCCCACACCGTATTTGTAGGCCATGGAGACCAAGGTGGGCATCTTGGCGATCAAACGGATGGCGGAAATTTCGCGGTGCTCAGGGTTGTTGATGTCTGTGCTGTCATGGTAGAAGGCCGACAAAGCGCCCACCAAGCCGGTCAATACGGCCATCGGGTGGGCATCACGGCGAAAGCCACGCAGGAAAAACTGCATTTGCTCGTTCACCATGGTGTGGTTGTTCACCAGTTTGTGAAAGTCATGGCTTTCCTGGGCATTGGGCAATTCGCCTTTGAGCAAGAGGTGACAGGTGTCTAAGTAGTCAATGCTGTTGGCCAATTGCTCAATCGGGTATCCACGGTAAAGCAACTCGCCTTTGTCGCCGTCGATGTAGGTGATGGCCGATTGGCAGGACGCCGTGGACAAAAAGCCAGGATCGTAAGTGAACATGCCGGTTTGGGCGTACAGCTTGCGGATGTCGATGACGTCCGGTCCGATGTTGCCTTGGTAGACGGGCATATCAACGCTGGGACTGCCATTGGAGAAGGACAAGGTGGCTTTGTTATCGGCGAGTTTCATGGTGGGTTTCCTCTAAAAATACAGGGTGATCCAGGGGGTCAGGCTCTCAACATGTCCAGGACTTCACGCACCTCATTGGTGCTGATCTCTGGCTGCAGGGGCTTTCGGCCCAGCAACAAGTCCATCAGGTCGTTGTCCGACAAGTCCATCAGCACATACATGCCACGGCCTTGGCCAACGGTCAAATGGCTGTCATGCCGATTGAAAAAGCGCTCAATGAACAAGTCGTTCTCGAGCAGACCGCGTCGGCTGCGCCAGCGCAATTTGCTCAACGACCGTTCGCTCAAAAGCGCTTGGGGGTCCGCGTCTTGCAAGGACGCGTCTTCAAGAATGGGAGAGACGGGCATCAGACAGCGCGGCGGACCATCATTTCTTTGATCTTGCCAATGGCCTTGGTGGGGTTCAAGCCTTTGGGGCAAACATCGACGCAGTTCATGATGGTGTGGCACCGAAACAGGCGGTACGGGTCTTCCAGATTGTCCAAGCGTTCGGCCGTGGCTTCGTCGCGGCTGTCGGCAATGAAGCGGTAGGCCTGCAACAAACCGGCTGGGCCCACGAACTTGTCGGGGTTCCACCAGAAGCTGGGGCAGCTGGTCGAGCAGCTGGCGCACAAGATGCACTCGTACAAGCCATTGAGCTCTTCGCGCTCTTCGGGGCTTTGCAGGCGCTCTTTCTCAGGCGGCACGTTGTCGTTGATCAAGTAGGGCTTGATCGAGTTGTACTGCTTGAAGAACTGCGTCATGTCCACGATCATGTCGCGGATCACCGGCAGGCCCGGCAGGGGCTTGAGCACGATGGTGCCGGGCAGGGTGCGCATATTGGTCAAACAGGCCAGGCCGTTTTTGCCATTGATGTTCATCGCATCCGACCCGCACACGCCTTCGCGGCAGGAGCGGCGAAACGAAATGGTGGGGTCAACCGCCTTGAGCTTCATCAGGGCGTCAAGCAGCATGCGCTCGGAGCCGTCAAGCTCGACCTCGATGGTCTGCATGTAGGGCTTGGCATCCTTATCGGGGTCGTACCGGTAAATGGAGAAAGTGCGTTTGGACATGGAATGTGCTCGCTGGTTTCGATTTAGAAGGT
>CAMCNQ010000137.1 GCA_945875955.1 Limnohabitans sp. Rim8
ACGGACATGCTGGTACGCTCGGGCGCCGTCGATGTGGTCGTCATCGACTCGGTCGCCGCCCTCACGCCGAAGGCGGAAATTGAGGGCGAAATGGGCGAACTGCAGGTTGGCTTGCATGCCCGTCTCATGTCCCAGGCGTTGCGCAAGCTCACCGGCAACATCAAGCGCTCCAACACCATCGTCATCTTCATCAACCAAATCCGCATGAAGATCGGCGTCATGTTCGGCAGCCCCGAAACCACCACCGGCGGCAACGCGCTCAAGTTTTATGCCTCGGTCCGGTTGGACATCCGCCGCACCGGCACGATCAAGAAGGGCGACGAAGCGATCGGCAACGAGACCAAAGTCAAAGTGGTCAAGAACAAGGTGGCACCCCCCTTCAAAACCGCCGAGTTCGACATCCTGTTTGGCGAGGGCATCAGCCGCGAGGGCGAAGTCATTGACATGGGCGTGGTGGCCAAGATCGTGGACAAATCGGGCGCTTGGTATGCCTACCAAGGCGAAAAGATCGGCCAAGGCCGCGACAACGCACGCGAGTTCTTGCGCGAAAACCCCGAGCTGGCCCGTGAAATTGAAAACAAGGTTCGTGAATCGCTGGGCATCCCTTTGCTGACCTCGGCCGTGGCCGAAGTCAAAGCAGATGCCAAAGCAGGCACCAAGGCAGACTGAGCGCCCAGCCCAAACCGCCCCGCCGTCCCACGGCAGCCGCATGAACAAGCCCGCATTTTTACCCTCGCTCAAAGGGCGCGCACTGCGCCTTTTGAGCCAGCGTGAGCATTCCCGCAGCGAACTCGAACGCAAATTGGCCCCACACGAAGAGGTGCCCGGCGAGCTGGCCCGGGCGCTGGATGAATTGCAAAAACGCGATTTCATCAACGATGACCGGGCCATCGAGTCGGTGCTGCACCGCCGGGCGGGCAAATGGGGCAACGCCCGCATTCGCCAAGAGCTGCAGGCCAAGGGTTTGGGCGGCGAGGCGGTGGTGCAGGCCTTGGCCGAGTTGCGAGAAACCGAGTTCAGCCGCGCACAGGCGGTTTGGCGCAAAAAGTTTGACGCCCCCCCCGCCGACCAGAGCGAACGGGGCAAGCAGGTGCGTTTTCTTTTGACCCGCGGCTTCAGCGCCGAGGTGGTCCACCAAATTGTTCAGGGCGCAGGCGAACTGGACCCGTCCGACTGAACCCGAGCCGGCTTTACAAACTCAGCATCAACTCCATGTTTTGCACCGCCGCGCCGCTGGCCCCCTTGCCCAGGTTGTCCAAGCGGGCAATGACCACCGCGTGACGCGCTTGTTCATTGGCAAACACCCGGATTTCCAGCTTGTTGCTGTCGTTCAGGGCCAGCGCGTCCAGTTTGCCGCTTTCGGTCGCAGGTTCCACCGTCACCCAGCCGCCTGCCGCGTGACTGGCGGCGTAATGCGCGCTGAGCACCGCCTGCAGATCGGCCGCTTTGGGCTTGCCCGGCAGCTGGTCCAGGTGCAAAGGCAGTTGCACCAACATGCCTTGGCGGAAGTTGCCCACCGCCGGCACAAACAAAGGCCGCGTGGTCAGACCGCTGTAACGCATGATTTCAGGGATGTGCTTGTGTTGGAGGCCCAGGGCATAGGCCTCAAACAAGGGCGCATTGCCCGCTTCGTAGGCTTCAATCATGCTGCGCCCGCCACCCGAATAGCCGCTGACCGAGGGCAGGCACACGGGAAAGTCTTTGGGCACCAGCCCGGCATCCACCAGTGGGCGCAACAAGGCGATGGCCCCAGTGGCATAGCAGCCAGGATTGGCCACGCGCTGGGCATTTTGTACCGCCTCACGCTGGCCCGCGGCCAATTCGGGAAAACCAAACACCCAATCGGGGTGGCAGCGGTGCGCGGTCGAGGCGTCCACGATGCGCGGTTTGTGGCCGCTCAAGCCATCGATCATGGCCACCGATTCGATGGCGGCATCGTCGTGCAGGCACAGCACCACCAAATCGGCTTGGGCCATCAGCTCGCGTTTGGCCTCAGGGTCCTTGCGGCGGGCAGGGGAGATGCTGAGCACCTCGATCTGGGGCATCAAAGCCAAACGCTCACGGATCTGCAAGCCCGTGGTGCCCGCTTCGCCATCGATGAAAATTTTTGCCATGTGTGTACCCTTGGAGAGAAGTGGGCTGCGCAACGTCAAGGCTCTGTAAGACGCCAAGTTCAAGATTGACGCATTGCAGCATGATACAGTCGCGCACTGCAGTGTCCAGCGCCTGCAGGTGGGCCTACCCATGAAACGGGGCCCTGGCAGACCGGTCGTACTTTCACCCCTCTGAGAGAGCCCTCATGAAGATTCACGAGTACCAAGGCAAGGAAATCTTGCGTCAATTCGGTGTGCCCGTTCCCCGCGGCATTCCAGCATTCACCGTTCAAGAGGCCATCGAAGCGGCCCAAAAGCTCGGCGGCCCAGTTTGGGTCGTCAAAGCCCAGATACACGCGGGTGGCAGGGGCAAGGGCGGTGGCGTCAAAGTGGCCAAAAGCATTGCAGATGTGCAGCGCTTGGCCAGCGAGATTTTGGGCATGCAACTCAAGACGCACCAAACCGGCGCCGAGGGTCAAAAGGTCCGCCGCCTGTACATCGAAGACGGTGCCGATATCAACAAAGAGTATTACGTCTCTGTGGTCACCGACCGCGCCAGCCAAAAAATCGCCTTCATCGCTTCCAGCGAAGGTGGCATGGACATCGAGGAAGTGGCCCATTCCACCCCCGAGAAAATCATCACCGAATTCATCGACCCCTTGACCGGGCTGGGCGATGTACAGGCCAAGAAGATCGCTGATGCGATTGGCATGCCGTCCGACTCCACGGCCCAGGCTGTCGACATCTTCAAAAAGCTGTACCAGTGCTACATGGACACCGACGCATCGTTGGTCGAAATCAACCCGCTCAACCGCGACAGCAAAGGCCAGGTGATGGCGCTGGACGCGAAGTTCAACTTCGACGCCAACGCCCTGTTTCGCCACCCCGAAGTCGTGGCCTACCGCGATTTGGACGAAGAAGACCCTGCCGAAGTGGAAGCCTCCAAGTTCGACCTGGCCTACATCTCGCTGGACGGCAACATCGGTTGCTTGGTCAACGGCGCCGGCTTGGCCATGGCCACCATGGACACCATCAAGTTGTTTGGCGGCGAGCCCGCCAACTTCTTGGACGTGGGCGGCGGCGCAACGGCCGAAAAAGTGACCGAAGCCTTCAAGATCATGCTGTCCAATAAAAATGTCAAAGGCATTTTGGTCAACATCTTCGGCGGCATCATGAAGTGCGACACCATCGCCACCGGCGTGATCACCGCTTGCAAAGCCGTCAACCTTTCTGTGCCCTTGGTGGTGCGCATGAAGGGCACCAACGACGAGTTGGGCAAGAAGATGTTGGCCGAGTCTGGCCTGCCCATCATCTCTGCCGACACCATGGCCGAAGCCGCGACAGCCATCGTCGCTGCGGTCAAGTAATGACTTTGCAGGACGGCACCATCCGGACCGTCCGCATCTGATTAGGAACTCAAAATGTCGATCTACATCAACAAAGACACCAAGGTCATCACCCAAGGCATCACCGGCAAAACAGGCCAGTTCCACACGGAAAAATGCCAGGAATACGCGAACGGCAAGAACTGTTTCGTGGCGGGCGTGAACCCCAAGAAGGCGGGCGAGTCCATCTTCAACATCCCGATTTACGCCTCGGTCAAAGAAGCCGCCGCGCAAACCGGTGCCACCGTGTCCGTGATCTATGTGCCGCCCGCAGGCGCGGCTGCGGCCATATGGGAAGCGGTCGAAGCCGACCTGGACTTGGCCATTTGCATCACCGAAGGCATTCCCGTCAAAGACATGCTGATGGTGCGCAACCGCATGAAAGCCAAGGAAGCCGCTGGCGGCAAGCGCACTTTGTTGCTCGGCCCCAACTGTCCTGGCCTCATCACCCCGGACGAAATCAAGATCGGCATCATGCCCGGTCATATCCACCGCAAAGGCCGCATTGGTGTGGTCTCCCGGTCGGGCACGTTGACCTATGAAGCCGTGGCGATGTTGACCGAAGTCGGCCTGGGCCAGTCCAGCGCCGTGGGCATTGGTGGCGATCCGATCAACGGTTTGAAGCACATCGAAGTGATGCAGGCCTTCAACGACGACCCTGACACCGACGCGGTGATCATGATCGGCGAAATCGGCGGACCCGACGAAGCCGAAGCCGCCCTGTGGTGCAAGGCCAACATGAAAAAACCCATCGTCGGCTTCATCGCCGGTGTCACCGCGCCTCCTGGCAAACGCATGGGCCATGCCGGTGCCTTGATTTCTGGCGGCGCCGACACGGCCGATGCCAAGTTGGCCATCATGGAAGAGTGCGGCTTCATCGTCACACGCAACCCCTCTGAATTGGGCAAATTGCTCAAAGCCCAGCTGAAGTAAACTCAAGGCCGCTTGCGGGCGGCTGTGGTTTGCCACAATACCGAAGCCGGATGTCCTGAGGGACAATCCGGCTTTCCGTTTTTTGAACTCAAGTGTCGCCAAACCTCAAGAGGCGATCAAAGGAATACCGTGGAAGAATTTCTGACCCCTCATTTCTGGTTCGCCGTTGGCCAGATCATCATGATCGACATCTTGTTGGGTGGCGACAACGCGGTGGTGATCGCACTGGCTTGCCGCCAACTGCCTGACCACCAACGAACCAAAGGCATTTTGTGGGGCACCGCAGGCGCCATTGTTTTGCGGGTCATCTTGATCTTTTTTGCGCTGACCTTGTTGGCCATTCCCTTCTTGAAATTTGTGGGGGCCTTGCTGCTGATTTGGATTGGCGTCAAACTTTTAAGTCCGGATGAAGACGACCACAGCAACATCCAGGGCAGCGACAAGCTTTGGGGCGCTGTCAAAACCGTGATCATTGCCGACTTGGTGATGAGCGTGGACAACGTGATCGCCATTGCCGGTGCGGCGCAAACCTCGGGCAATGCGGACCACCAAATGCCATTGGTCATTTTTGGCCTGCTGGTGAGCATTCCCATCATCGTCTGGGGCAGCCAATTGGTGCTCAAACTGATGGACCGTTTTCCCTGGATCATCACCGCTGGGGGAATGCTTTTGGGCTGGATTGCTGGCACCATGGTCCAAACTGACCCGGCCCTGGTCGCTTACATCCCACAGGACAAAATTTGGGGATATGGCTTGGGCGTCGCGGGTGCACTGCTGGTTTTGGCTTTGGGCAAAATCATCCTGGCGAGACGGCAAACGGCGGAAAAAGGGGCCCCCTCCTGATCGCACCGTGGCATTTCACAGGTGAATGCTTTACGATCAAAATCCATTCACCAGGGAGAACAACCATGCGAAACCAGCAACAAGGCATGACCTTGATCGAGCTGATGATCGTGATCGCGGTCATTGGCATTTTGGGGGCCTTGGCTTTGCCTGCCTACCAGGACTACACCATCCGCGCCAAGGTGTCTGAAATGCTGCTGGCGGCCAATGCCTGCAAAACCGCCGTCAACGAGGCGGTCAGTTCCTCGTCCGACGCCAACGTCTCTGCGGCATTGCCCAAAGTCTGTGAAAGCCCAAGCAGCAAATACGTCACGGGCGTGGCGGTCGATGGCAATGGTGTGGTCACCGTGACCGGCAACCACGAGGCCTTGCGCGGCAACACCAGCGCATCGGCCAACAGCATCGCGTTGACCCCCTTGCAGTCGGGCAACACCCCCGTCAACGGCAACACCGATGGCGGCAAAACCATCGCAGGCTGGCGCTGTGGCCCGGCCAGCAGCAACAGCTTGCCGGTCAAATACCTGCCTGCTTCATGCAAAGCATCCTGAGCCATTTGCAACCCAGCACAGCCTGACTCAAGCCTGGGCGCTGCCAGATCTGACCCCTAAATGCCAACCCAGCCCAGCGCGTCAGAGGCACTGACCCCCGCTTTTTATACATGGGCGGGTCTTTTGCCCTGGCTCTTGGGCCTGTGGATCGGCCTGTTGGTGGGACTGCCCTGGCTGGGCCCTTGGTCGGTGTCGCCCCAGCCCAACACGCTGCCCTTGTTGCTCAGTTGGGCCTGCACAGGCCTGCTGCTTTTGTGCGCTGCCCGCATCAAGCCGCTGGACGTGGCCCGCGCCTGGGCATGGGCCGCCCTCATCAGCAGTGCGCTGGGACTCATCCAGTACTTTGGTGCGGCCTCTGTTTTGAGCCCCTGGTTGCATGTGCCACAGGCATTGGGTGAGGCCTCGGCCAATCTGCGCCAACGCAACCTGCTGGCCAGCCTTTTGGCCATAGGCTGCTTGGCCGTGCTGTGGTGGCAAGCCCATGGCCTGAAAACGCGCCATGCGCTGTGGATGCTGGCCTTGCTGGCCATTGGCAATGCCGCCACCGCTTCCCGCACAGGCTTTTTCCACATGCTGCTTGTGCTGGCCCTGAGCCTTTACTGGTTCTGGCTCAAACCTGCGCTTGCGCCCCATAAAGCGCCAGGCCCATCGTCCCCCTCCGCCAAGGGCTTGGCACCCCATTTGGCAATTTGGGCGCTCCTGATTTACCTGCTGAGCAACTGGGCTTTGCCCAGCTTGCTGGGCACTTTTTCTGGGCAAGACATGGCCAGTGCGGTGGCCAGAATGGGCCAAGACGAGGGCTGTGGCAGCCGAGCGGTGCTGTGGGGCAATGTGTGGCACCTGATCGGGCAAAAGCCCTGGACCGGCTGGGGCTGGGGGGAACTCAAATACGCCCACTACATCACGGCCTATGGCGGCGGGCCTGCGCAACGCTTTTGCGACATTTTGGGCCATGCACACAACCTGCCTTTGCATTTGGCGGTCACCCTGGGGCTGCCGTTCACCCTGGGCTTGGGCCTGTTGCTGCTCTTGGGTGTGGCGCGGCTGCGGCCTTGGCTGAGCCGTTTGCCCGATCAGCAACTGGCTTGGTCCGTCTTGGCGGTGATCGGTTTGCACAGCCTGCTGGAGTTTCCGCTTTGGTACGGGCCGTTTCAAATGGCCGTGCTCTTGTGCGGCGTTTTGCTGACGGCCCATACGACGAGCCTGAAAACCCGCACCGCCACGGGTCTGCGCTTGGGTTTTGGCAGCCTGATCTTGGTTGTGGTCTGCATGCTCGGGGCCGACTACGCCCGCGCCAGCCAGATCTACCTGCCCGCTGCACAGCGCTGGTCGTTTTGGCGCAACCAACCGCTGGCGGCGGCACAAAGCAGCTGGTTTTTTCAGCCCTCCAGCCGTTTCGCCGAACTGACCCTGACCCGCGTCACGCCCGAAAATGCGCCCTGGGTTCTGGCCACCAGCCAAGACATGCTGCATTACTCGCCCGAACCCCAAGTGGTGCGCCTGCTGCTGCAAAGCGCCCAAGCCCTTGGGCGGCAAGACCTGGTGTCCCTGCACACGGCCCGCTGGCAAGCCGCCTTCCCGTCGCAACCCTTGCCCATAACCCAAGCCGGGCCCTGAGGCCTTGTTTACTAAAGTTCACTCATGGGTCAATGCGTCTACCACCACTTGCCGCCACATTGCCTAAAGAAGCCATTTCCTGTTCCTCAGTTGGACAGGGTTTGGACAAACGGCTGTTCGTTGTGCCCTTAGCTGTTTTTTTGTAAGCACCCACTCTCACGCTGTCCAGCTCCCCGACTTGCCCCCGTGCTTTTCCAAAAGTTTCACATCGGTGATGGTCATGCCCCGGTCCACGGCTTTGCACATGTCGTAGATGGTGAGCAGGGCCACTTGCACGGCGGTGAGGGCTTCCATTTCCACCCCGGTTTGGCCCACGGTTTCGGCGGTGGCGTTGCAGACCACAGCGTGGTCTGCGGCCAAGACCTCGAACTCGACCACCAC
>CAMCNQ010000138.1 GCA_945875955.1 Limnohabitans sp. Rim8
GGGGGGTGCGAGCAACAACGCCAGAGGCCTGAAGCGGCAGACCTGCGGCCGTGCAGCGCTTGACCCATGAGGTGAAGACCGTCGTGGGCGCAAGTGTTTGATTCATCAAGTGTTTAAAGCGCAAGCAAGCGGCCAACTGCCGGGTTTAGGATCATTCGGCTTTGAGTTGCCCGGCCCGAATCACAGGGCCCCATTTGGCGATTTCCTGGTCTAAAAAACTCTGGAACTGCGGCCCGTCCACGTTCATGGGCCGCATGCCCAATTCGGCCAACTTCGCTTGCATCTCCGGATGGGCCAAGATGGCGGACATGTCTGTACGCAAGCGCTGCTGCACCGCAGGCGGCGTTTTGGCGGGCACGGACAAGCCAAACCAGGCGTCGCCCACAACCCCTGGCACGGCTTCGGCCAGTGTAGGAACCTGGGGAAAGTCCGGATCGCGCTGCTGACCTGTCACTGCCAGCGCGCGCACGCGACCACTTCGGATGTGCGGTGCCGATGCAATCAAGGCATTGAACATGAAGTCAATTTGGCCGCCCAACAAATCGTTGAGTGCCGGTCCCGAGCCTTTGTAAGGGATGTGCACCATCTGGGTTTTTGAGCGCAATTTGAGCAGCTCGCCCGTCAGGTTGCCGGCCGATCCCATGCCCGCAGAACCGTAGCTGATTTTGCCCGGCTGGGCACGCAGCATGTTCAGCAAATCTTGTGTGTTTTGGGCGGGGTGGTCAGCCCGCACGATCAGGGCATTGGTGAAGTTGCCAATCAAGTTCAGGTGCACAAAGTCCGTCAAGGGCTTGTAATTGGTGGACTGTCCCATCAAAGGCCCCGTGGTGATCGCCGCCCCATTGCTGAGCAACAAGGTATAGCCATCTGGCAAGGCCTTGGCCACCAGCTCTGTCCCCAATACCGATCCGTTGCCCCCCCGGTTATCCACCACCACCGTTTGCCCCAAGGCCTGCGTCAAACGTTCGGCCAACAGGCGCGTGATCACGTCAGCCGAACCGCCGGCGGCAAAAGGCACCACCCACTTGACGGGTTTGTTGGGGTAAGCCGTCTGTGCGAGCAGACTGCCCATTTGCAAAGGCAGCCCCAAGAGCGGCAATTTCAACAGCGTTCGGCGCATGCGAAACCCCTGGCCGACATGGCGTGGGGCTGTGTTCGTGAAAATCTTGCTCATGGTGTTTGGTCTTGCATTGAATTGGTAACCCTCGAACAGTGACAGATAAGTTCGACTGCTGTCAATGGCTTGGAATGTCAATCGCCCCACGCCGAATCTGATCGCGCTCCAGGCTTTCGAACAGGGCCTTGAAGTTGCCTTCGCCAAAACCCTCATCGGCCTTGCGCTGGATGAACTCGAAGAACACAGGGCCGAGCAGGGTTTGGCTGAAGATTTGCAGCAGCAAACGCTTTTCGCCATTGGCGGTGGAGCCATCCATCAAGATGCCGCGCGCTTGCAATTCGGGCACCGGCTCGCCGTGGCCTGATAAGCGCTCTTCGAGCATTTCGTAGTAAATGTCGTTGGGCGCGGTCATGAGCGGGATGCCGGCCATTTGCAGGGCGTCCACGCTTTTCAAAATGTCATCGGTGCGCAAAGCGATGTGCTGTATGCCTTCGCCGTTGAACTGCATCAGGAACTCTTCAATCTGACCACCGGTCTTGCCCGACTCTTCGTTGAGTGGGATGCGGATCAGCCCATCGGGCGCGGTCATGGCGCGGCTGGTCAGGCCGGTGTGTGTGCCTTGGATGTCGAAGTAACGGATTTCGCGGAAATTGAAGATTTTTTCATAGAAGCCGCTCCAAAACGCCATGCGGCCTTTGTAGACGTTGTGCGTCAGGTGGTCGATGACTTTCAGGCCATGTCCTGGCGGGTGGCGGTCTGCGCCGTCGATGAATTCAAAGTCGATGTCGTAAATGCTTTTGCCGTCTTCAAAGCGGTCGATCAAATACAGGGGCGCACCGCCGATGCCTTTGATCGCAGGCAAGCGCAGCTCCATCGGGCCGGTGGGCACGTCCACCGGTTGGGCGCCCAATTCGAGGGCGCGCTCATAAGCTTTGTGTGAATCTTTCACACGAAAAGCCAGGGCGCAAGCGCAAGGGCCGTGCTCGGCGGCAAAGTATCCGGCCAGGCTTTTGGGCTCGCGGTTGACGATGAAGTTGATGTCGCCTTGGCGGAAGAGCACCACGTCTTTGGAGCGGTGCTTGGCCACCAGGCTAAAGCCCATTTTTTCAAACAAGGGCTCCAGCGTGTGGGCCACGGGCGCGGCAAACTCGACGAACTCGAAGCCACACAGGCCCATGGGGTTGTCAAACAAATCGGTCATGAAATTCTCCAGTGATGTGCAGGGCCGCAGGCGCCAAGTGCGCAGGGCCCCATTGAAATTGGGCAAGCAAATAAGGGGGGGGTGCGGATGCGGTTGGCGGGCGGTAGGGTCGCGAAGGTGGCCGCAAAGGTGGCCGCAAAGGTGGCCGCAAAGATGGCCGCAAAGATGGCCGCAAAGATGGCCGCGCGCCGCGAAACGCTGTGCTTAAAAAGCCTGCGGCGGTGCGCAGGGCTTGCCCCGCGTGCTGCGGGCGAGGTGGATGCCGAAAATCAAAACCTGGATGGACATGGGTTTGATGATGGTTGCCAGAACGCCCTGTGTCAAGGGCTTTGCCAAATCAGGCCACGGCCTTGGATGCACGCAACTGCCGTATGGCCTGGGCGTCCAACCCCAAGGCACTCAGCAAGGCATCGGTGTTTTCGCCCTCATACGGCGGGTCGCGCCTAACCCCCAAGCGCTGGCCGTCCATGGTGAAGGGCAAGAGCGCGGCTGGCGCACTTTGCCCGGCCTTGGGGCCATCGCTCAGGCGCACCGGGGCCAAGCCGCCTGTGGCTTGCAGATGCGGGTCGTCAAACAGTTCTTCAGGTTTGACGATGGGCGCATAAGGCAGGCCGGCTTTTTCAAAGATGGCCGTCAAGTCTGCGGCGCTGAACGCCGCCAGGCGGCGGCGCAATTCGGGAATCAGCGCGCTGCGCATGGAGACGCGGGCGTTGTTGTCAAAGTAGCGTGCATCGGCCTTGAGGTCTTCAAAGCCCAGCACCTGGCAAAAAGTGGCCCATTGGCCGTCGCTGACGGCGGCCAGGAAAATTTGCGCGCTGTCCTTGACGGTGAACACGTCGTACACGGCCCAGGCCGAGATGCGGTTGGGCATGGGCTCGGCGGCTTGGCCGGTGATGGCGTATTGCAGCATGTGCTGACCCACCAGGAACACATTGTTTTCAAACAGCGCCGACTGAATTTCTTGCCCGCGCCCGCTGATGCCGCGCTGTATGAGTGCGCCCAACACGCCTATGGCACCAAACATGCCGCCCATGATGTCGTTCACGCTGGTGCCTGCGCGCAGCGGGTCGCCAGGACGCCCCGTCATGTAGGCCAGCCCGCCCATCATTTGCACCACTTCGTCAAGCGCGGTGCGGTGGTCGTAGGGGCCAGGCAAAAAGCCTTTGAGGCTGGCGTAGATGAGCTTGGGGTGCTGCGCCGACAAACTGGCGTAGTCCAGGCCGTACTTGGCCATGGAGCCGGGTTTGAAGTTCTCGGCCACCACATCTGCGGTGGCGCACAGGCGGCGCGCCACTTCGGCCCCTTCGGGGCTTTGCAGGTTGATTTTTATGCTCTTTTTGTTGCGGTTGAACATGGGGAAAAAACCCGCGCCAGAACCCAGCAAATGCCGGGTGCGGTCGCCTTCAATGGGCTCGACCTTGATGACTTCGGCCCCCATGTCGGCCAGAACCATGCCACAGGTCGGGCCCATGACCATGTGGGTGAATTCGACGACGCGCAGGCCTTCCAGGGGCAATGGCTTGGGGGTTGAAGGCATGTGCGACATTCAGCGGTAAAACGCCTCGACCACGCCCTTGATCTTGATCAACAGGGGCTGGCCTTTGCGGTCCAGCGTTTTACCTGCGGGCACCTTGACCCAGCCTTCGCTGACGCAGTATTCCTCCACATCGTTGCGTTCCTTGCCGTTGAACCGGATGCCGATGTCGTGCTCAAACACGGCCCGCACATGGTGCGGGCTGCGCGGGTCAATCGACAGGTGGTCAGGCAGTTCAGGGCGTTGGATGGCTTCGGTCATGGGCTTGGGTGGGGTGAAGGGAACAAACTGCGATTCTCCCTGATTTAGGTGCGTCATCGGTGGCAAAATCTCGGCTCGTTTCAGCCTCCGGCTGCGTCTTTGGCAAATGGCCACCCAACGGTCGCCTTGCCCACCTCAACCGCCTTGCCTGCACCCCAGACCCCATGACGCCTTCTCCCGCCGGCACACTCGGCATTGATTTCGGCACTTCCAACTCGGCCATGGCCTGGCTGGGTGCGCAAGGCGCGGCCCGCTTGATGCCGCTGGAGGGCCAAGCGCAGGCCATGCCCACCGCCGTGTTTTACAACGCCGAAGACAACCGCACCCACTTTGGGCGCGACGCCCTGCAGCATTACCTGGATGGCACGGATGGGCGTTTGATGCGTTCGCTCAAGAGCCTGTTGGGCAGCCCGCTGCTGATGGAGACCACCCAAATCAACCACCAGCAGGTCAGCTTTCAAGACGTCATTGCCACTTTTTTGAGCAGCTTGCGCGAGCGCGCCACCCAAACACTGGGCTTTGCCCCCACGCGGGTGGTGATGGGGCGGCCGGTGCATTTTGTCGACGACGACACCGCGCGCGATGCACAGGCCGAGGCCTCGCTGCGCCAAGCTGTGCAGTCAGTGGGCTTCACCGAGGTGTCCTTTCAGCTGGAGCCGATTGCCGCCGCGCTGGACTATGAACAGCGCCTGACGCGAGAAAGCACGGTCTTGGTGGTCGATTTGGGCGGCGGCACCTCAGACTTCACTGTTGTGCGTCTGGGGCCAAAGCGCATGGCCCAGGCCGAGCGCAGCCACGATGTGCTGGCCACCTCCGGCGTGCACATTGGCGGCACCGACTGCGACCGGCAGCTGAGCTTGGCCCAGGTGATGCCGCTTTTGGGCTACAAACACCGGGGCCCGGACGGGCGCGAAGTGCCCAGCCGCGTGTTTTTTGACCTGGCCACCTGGCACCTGATCCATTGGCAATACCAGCCCAAAGCCATCTCCCACGCCCAGACGCTGCGCAGCAACTACAGCGATCCGGCGCTGCACGCGCGCCTGATGCAGGTGCTGAGCAAACGCCATGGCCACCACATGGCCCACGAGGTGGAACAAGCCAAGATCCGCTGCTCCGCGGGCGACGCCGACACCTGCATAGACCTGTCGGTGCTGGTCCGCAGCCTGCAAGCCCCCCTGGGGGTGGCCGACATGCAGGCCCATTTGCAAGACCTGATGGCGCGCACCGTGGCCTGCGCGCGCGAATGCGTGCAAGCCGCCAACCTCAGCAAGGCCTCGTTGGATGCGATTTACCTGACCGGTGGGTCGTCCGCTTTGCGCCCCTTTCAACACGCCTTGCAAGCGGCGTTCGCGGGCGTGCCTCTGGTGGAGGGCGATTTGTTTGGCGGTGTGGCCCTGGGCTTGGCCTACAGCCGCTGAACACCGAGGCCGGTCAGGCCCTCGGCCGTGCCCAACTGCCGGATTTAGGCTTAAAAAAAGCCACCCCGGCGGGGTCGGGGTGGCTGGATGCGCAGCGGCTGCAAATATCAGCTGTTCATGCTGGCCAAAGCCGCATTGAAGGTGGCGCTGGGGCGCATGATGGCGGCCAGCTTGGCTTGGTCGGGCATGAAATAGCCGCCGATGTCCACCGGGTGGCCTTGCACCGCGATGAGTTCGGCCACGATTTTTTTCTCCTGCTCGGTAAGGCTCTTGGCCAAAGGCGCAAAGCGGGCCGCCAGTTCAACGTCTTCGGTTTGCGCGGCCAAGGCCTGCGCCCAGTACATGGCCAGGTAAAACTGGCTGCCCCGGTTGTCGAGCTGGCCTGTCTTGGGCGAGGGGTTTTTGTTGTTGTCGAGCAGCTGGCCGGTGGCGGCATCCAGGGTTTTGGCCAGGATCTTGGCCTGGTTGTTGCTGGTTTTGATGCCCAAGTCTTCCAGCGATACGGCCAGCGCCAGGAATTCACCCAACGAGTCCCAGCGCAGGTGGTTTTCTTCGACCAACTGTTGCACGTGCTTGGGGGCAGAACCACCGGCACCGGTTTCGTACATGCCGCCACCGGCCATCAAAGGCACGATGGAGAGCATCTTGGCCGAGGTGCCCAGCTCCATGATGGGGAACAGGTCGGTCAGGTAGTCGCGCAAGATGTTGCCGGTGGCGCTGATGGTGTCCAGACCACGGATCACGCGCTCCAAGGTGTAACGCATGGCGCGCACCTGGCTCATGATCTGGATCTCCAGACCGGCCGTGTTGTGCTCGTGCAGGTACATCTTGACCTTGGTGATCAGCTGGGCTTCGTGCGGGCGGTACTGGTCGAGCCAGAACACCACCGGCATGCCCGAGTTGCGCGCACGCGTCACGGCCAGCTTGACCCAGTCGCGGATGGCGGCGTCCTTGACTTGGCACATGCGCCAGATGTCGCCTTCTTCCACGATTTCAGACAAGAGCACTTCACCGGTGTTGATGTCGGTGATGTTGGCCACACCGTCTTCGGTGATTTCAAAGGTCTTGTCGTGCGAGCCGTATTCTTCGGCTTGCTGGGCCATCAGGCCCACATTGGGCACGGTGCCCATGGTCTTGGGGTCGAACGCACCATGCCATTTGCAGAAGTTGATGATCTCCTGGTAAATCCGGGCAAAGGTCGACTCGGGCATCACGGCCTTGACGTCTTTCAGGCGGCCATCGGCGCCCCACATTTTTCCGCCGTTGCGGATCATGGCGGGCATGGAGGCGTCCACGATCACGTCGTTGGGTGAATGGAAGTTGGTGATGCCCTTGGCCGAATCGACCATGGCCAGCTCAGGGCGACCTTCGTGGCAGGCGTGCAGATCGCGGTTGATTTCGTCTTGCTTGGACTGGGGCAAGCTGGTGATCTTGCTGTACAGATCGGCCATGCCGTTGTTCACGTTGACGCCAAGTTCTTCAAACAATTTGGCGTGTTTGACAAATGCATCTTTATAGAAAATTTTCACACAGTGGCCGAACACAATGGGGTGGGACACCTTCATCATGGTGGCTTTGACGTGCAGCGAGAACATCACGCCGGTCTTGTGCGCATCTTCGATTTCTTTTTCATAGAACTCGAGCAGCGCTTTTTTGCTCATGAACATGCTGTCGACGACTTCGCGGTCGAGCAAGTTGACTTTGGGCTTCAAAACGATGGTGTTGCCGCTTTTGGTGATCAACTCCATCCGCACCTCGCGCGGGCGGTCCATGGTCATGGACTTTTCGCCATGGTAGAAATCTCCGGCGTGCATGTGCGAGACGTGCGAGCGCGAAGCTTGGCTCCATTCGGCCATGCTGTGGGGGTTTTTGCGGGCAAACTCTTTGACTGCGCGGGGCGCACGGCGGTCTGAATTGCCTTCACGCAACACCGGGTTGACGGCCGAGCCGGTGCATTTGGAATAGCGGGCTTTGATGGCTTTTTCTTCCTCGTTTTTGGGCGCTTCTGGGAAGTCTGGCAAGGCGAAGCCCTTGGCCTGCAGTTCTTTGATGGCCATGACCAACTGGCCCACCGAGGCGCTGATGTTGGGCAGTTTGATGATGTTGGCCGAGGGCTTTAGCGTGAGCTTGCCCAATTCGGCCAGGTTGTTGGTCACGCGCTGTTCGGCCGGCAACATGTCCGAAAACTCACCCAAAATGCGCGCGGCCAGCGAAATATCGCTTTCCGCGACCTCAATGCCAGCCGGTGCGGCAAAGGTG